>CAIVAX010000447.1 GCA_903903935.1 uncultured Hyphomicrobiales bacterium
GAGACTTTGGCGGCGGCCAAAAAAGAAGGCGAAGTGATTGTCGCCACCTCGCCCAATCAATTGCGGCGTGATTTTCTGCTTAAAAGCTGGGCAAAAGATTTTCCCGATATTAAGTTATCGCTGACCTCCGTGCGCGGCGGCAATTTTATGGCGCGTGTGGCTACCGAGCGTGAGGCTGGTAAATATCTATGGGATGTGTTCCAGAGTGGTCCGTCCTCGGGCATTCAAGCAGCAGAAATGGGCTTGTTTGATCCATTGCGTCCGCAGTTTCTCTTGCCAGAGATATCTGATCCGGCGCTGTGGGGTGGCTGGGACAATGCGTTTTATGATGAAGAGCGCAAATATGTCATCGGCACGATTGGTGATGTGGTCTCGCCCTATTTCAATGCGGGTAAAGTCAAGCAATCGGATATTGATGCACAGGGTTTGAAGGTTCTGCTTGATCCGCAATATAAGGGCAAGATCATTTGGTATGATCCGCGCCTCGATGGTGCGGGCTCGTTGTTCTTGCCTTTGCTGGATCGTGAATTGGGTCGTGATGGCTTGAAGCGTCTTGTGGTCGATCAGGACCCTATTTTTGTCGATAATCTTCATGCCGTGGGTGAAGCCATGGTGCGCGGTAAGGCTTTGATTGGCCTGTCGGGCAAAGCGGGCGCTGACATGAAGGAATTTCTAGAAGCGGGCATCAAGCTTGATGTGCGCTCGTTCGGGGCGGGCCCCAAAGTGGGGTTTCGGGCAACGGCTGCTTCGGCTTTGGCTATTTTCAATAAAAGCCCGCATCCAGCTGCATCTAAAGTCTTCATCAACTGGTATATGACCAAGCCGATTTCTGAGGGGCTTTCGAAGGCGACTGAGTTTAATTCACGCCGCGCTGATGTGGCGCCGGCAGATCCTACCTCGGCGCCAACTCCGGGAGGCGATTATATTGAATCGCAGCGATTCACCAAACTGCCGGAGCTGCGGGCTGAAGTTAAAAAATGGCGGCCGCAATAATTCATGTGCAATCTCGATGTGAAGATCTCAAAGGCACGTGTGTGGCTATTGGTAGCCCAGAAGACTGGGCCTGCCCTTAGGGAGCTCAATGGTCATGACTGAGGGCTCTTTGTCTATAAGGCGGCTGTCCAAGCGCTTTGGTGCCTTTGCTGCGGTCGACTCTTTAAATCTTGCTGTCGAGCATGGCGAGATCATGGCTATCCTCGGGCCGAGCGGCTGTGGCAAGACGACAACCTTGCGCATGGTCACAGGATTGGAGCGGCCAACCGAGGGCGGTATCAGATTTGGGGATAAGCATTTCGTCTCATCGCGGCAAAAAATTGAATTGCCGCCGGAGCAGCGCAATATTGGCATGGTGTTCCAGTCTTATGCGCTCTGGCCGCATATGACGGTGTTTGAAAACATAGCCTATCCGCTCAAATTGCGCTCTTACTCAAGGGCTGAGATTGGGTTGCGCGTCAAGCGTGTGCTGGAGCTGATCAATCTTGCGCATTTGGCTGAGCGCACCATTCCACAATTATCGGGTGGTCAGCAGCAACGCATTGCGCTGGCGCGGGCGCTTGTTTATGAGCCCTCGCTGATGTTGTTTGATGAGCCGTTCAGCAATCTTGATACGCAATTGCGCGAACAGATGCGGCTTGAGTTGAAGAGTCTGCGCCGCAAGGTCACCATGACCGGCCTCTTTGTGACGCATGATCAAGTTGAGGCGCTCAGTTTGGCTGATCGCGTTGCGATCATGCGCAACGGCAAGCTCGAACAGGTTGGTACGCCAAGAGACGTCTATCGCACGCCGGCCAATAAATTTGTGCGAGACTTTTTGGGTCGCGCCGTCA
>CAIVAX010000448.1 GCA_903903935.1 uncultured Hyphomicrobiales bacterium
CCCAGCTCAGCTTGTAGTCGATCATGATCTGTAGATATTCGTCATGAAGCTTCTTGTTCTTGGCCTCCGTTGTGTTGACGAGGTCGGTGAACATTTTCTGGGAGCGCTGATCTCCACGAACCGCATTGACTGCAATTGAGCGCATCACCGCTTGTGCCATTGGCACAGTCACAACCTTTGTGCCGTCTTTCACTTTGATCGTGCGATAGGCTTCGGCGATCACGATGTCCCTGAGCCGCTCCTCATTGAGTGCGGGCATCCGGTTCTTGGAGCCTTTGGGGCGCCCCCTCGGGTTGCCGGACTTGCCTTTGACAAAGCGGGTTGTGGCGGGTGGCTTGCCATAGCCCACCTCATAGGACCGGTCCGGGGTCTGGTTCTTCAGGGCCTTGAACTTCTTCAGCAGATCATCGCTCATTGGGTCTCTCCCTGGGTCTTGGTCGGGGTGGGCAGGCCACATGCAATGAGCTCGGCGTCCTCATGCGCGAAGGCTTCAATTCGGGCGAGGATCTTGTCGCAATAGTTTGGGTCGTATTCGCAGATGTAGCCTCGCCTGCCTGTCTTATGAGCCGCAATCATGGTCGAGCCTGAGCCCCCGAAGAGATCCAGCACGATGTCACCGCGACCCGATACATCCAGCATGGCATCAGCCAGCATCCGGACGGGCTTTACGGTCGGGTGCAGGGCCAATTCCTCAAGGCGGTTGGCCTTCATCGTATTGATACCCGCATACTCCCAGACATTCGTTCGGTAACGCCCATGCTGCCCCAATTCAAAATTATTGAGGTGGGGCGCGCTGCCATTCTTGAAGACGAAAATCAGCTCGTGCCTGGACCGGTAGAAGGTTCCCATGCCGCCATTGTCTTTGACCCAGACATTGAGGTTCTTGAGCTCACTATAGACACCGCCGGCTGCCTCTTCGACCTCGCCCATGTGGCGCCAATCCATGAAGATGTAATGGATTGAGCCATCCATGCTGAATGTGACCAGATTGATGAAGGAGGCTTTCAGAAAAGCAATGAACTCAGTCTTTGTCATCTCGCCTGACGCCATGGCAAATTCGCCATGTTTGATTTTGCCCAATCCTCCGACATTCCCCTGTATTTTGACGTTATAAGGAGGGTCTGTGATCACCATGGTGGCGAGCTCGCCATCCATGAGAGCTGCCACGACCTCCCTTTCGCGCGCGTCCCCACAGATCAGCTTATGGAGGCCAACCCGATAAATATCGCCGGGACGGCAGCGGCGCAGGGTCAATACCACGTCAGTCAATCGGTCGTCGTGCGGATTGTCAGGCTCTTCTGGCTTTTGGGACCTGATTACTTGGTCGATTTCGGGAAGCGAAAAGCCGGTAACCGTCAGGTCAAAGCCCGGCGTAAGGCCCATGAGCGCCTGCAATTCTTCGGCGAGCAAGTCTTCGTCCCAGCCAGCATTCGATGCCAGCTTATTGTCGGCGATAATATAAGCCCGCTTTTGCGCCTGGCTCATATGACTGACACGGACGCAGGGGATGCTTGCTAGCCCTAAAAGCTTTGCAGCTTCCAAGCGGCCATGGCCAGCAAGGACTCTATTATCCTCATCAATGAGGGCTGGGACCGTAAACCCGAACTCCTGAATGCTCCGGGCAATTTCGCGGACCTGCTTTTTGGAATGGGTCCGTGGGTTTTTTGGCGAGGGTTTGATGTCCTCGACCTGCACGAGCTCGAGAATCCTCGTCAGCTGGGCTTGAGCTGCTTGGAGCTGGGTATCGAGTTTGATGGAATGTTTGGCTTTATGCGAAGTCTTACGGTTCTGGGGCATAGGAGCCTCCTTGCTAGAACCCTCATGTGCAAGGCGCACTAAGAGCTCAGGTTTCGGATGCTGCCCATGCCCACACCGGGGGGCCGGCCGCGCGGTCTATTCGTTTTCACAAAGCAGCGCGCTTTGTATGGCAACGCCGGGTCGCCTAACTTTCGACAGTCAATAGATTACTGATTCTGGCAATATCGTCAATATATTAGTTAAATACATAACTTAAAATAATACAAACTCGACAAGACCGGATACGGCAGGCTGATTTGCAATTAGCTCCTTAGATCCATTTTATGCCCAGCAAAAACATGACATATAGCAACAATCTCCCTGTTTTTTTCTAAATAATTCCCTGTTCTGGAATCTGCCTTTTTTTCAAAAAGCCAATAAATACGAGGTGAATCAAACAAACGCTCAGTTTACGGGCCTAAATATCTCTGGATTATCCCTGTAAATTCCCTGTTATTGAATTAAGTAGAGACCGGTTCGGCCAGACTGCCTCCTCCGCCAGAAGATTCCTCGCCGGTGCTGTTTTGGAACTGTTGTTCGTCAGAATTTGGTTTGGCTGACCCAGCGCCCCATGTATGAGTGTGTCTCTTAGGTCTTGCCCGGTGAAGTCATGTCTGTGTCCCCATCCTCAAGCGCGCCTGTTTCTCATGGTGCGCCTGCCTTAAGTGGTGCTTCTGCGCTGAGTGAGCCGTCCAGCGCCAAGCCACTTTTCTCTTATCGCAAATATTGGGCGCATCGGTTTGGCACGGCCCCCTTCTTTCCCATGTCGCGCGCCGAGATGGAGCAATTGGGGTGGGATTCGTGCGATATTATTCTGGTCACGGGGGATGCTTATATTGATCATCCCAGTTTTGGCATGGCTTTGGTGGCGCGCTTGTTGGAGGCGCAGGGATTTCGCGTTGGCATGATTGCCCAGCCCGATTGGCGCGATGCCTCAGCCTTTAAAGCGCTGGGCAAGCCCAATCTGTTTTTTGGTGTCACCTCGGGCAATATGGACTCAATGGTGAACCGCTATACGTCGGATCGTCGTCTGCGCCATAATGATAGCTATACGCCGGGCGGTGAGGGCGGCAAGCGGCCTGATCGCGCTGTCATTGTCTATGCGCAGCGCTGCGCCGAAGCATTTCCCGAGGCGCCGATTGTGCTGGGTGGCATAGAGGCCTCGCTGCGGCGCATTGCGCATTATGATTATTGGTCAGACAAAGTGCGCCGCTCCATTCTGGTGGATGCCAAGGCCGATCTGCTGCTCTATGGCAATGCCGAGCGTGCCTTGGTGGAAGTGGCGCATCGCATTGCCAAGAGCGGCCTTAAAAGTGATTTCAGCGATGTGCGCGGTCTGGCCTTTTTGCGCAATGCTTTGCCAGAGGGCTGGCAGGAGGCTGCGGCTGATAATATTGACAGTCCCGATGAAGGCCTGCGCCGCAAGCATAAACGGACTGAGCCCACAGTCCTGCGCATGCCTTCTTATGAGCAGGTGGCGGGCGATAAAGAACTCTATGCGCGCGCCTCACGTGTGCTGCATAAGGAATCCAATCCCGGCAATGCGCTGCCGCTCATTCAGCGGCATGGCGATAAAGAGCTTTGGCTAACCCCGCCGCCCATTCCTTTGACCACCGAAGAAATGGATGGCGTCTATGGCTTGCCCTATGCGCGGGCGCCGCATCCGCTCTATGCAGGAGAGAAAATTCCAGCCTGGGATATGATCCGCCATTCTGTCACCATTATGCGCGGCTGTTTTGGCGGCTGTTCCTTTTGTTCCATCACCGAACATGAGGGGCGGATTATTCAATCGCGCTCTGAACAATCGATTTTGAAAGAGATTAAAGTTATCCGCGATAAGACGGAAGGTTTTACCGGTGTCATCTCCGACATTGGCGGACCAACAGCCAATATGTATCGCATTGGCTGCAAGGATAAAGAGACGGAGGCTGTGTGCCGTCGCCCCTCTTGCGTCTATCCTGACATTTGCAAAAATCTCAACACAAGCCATGATCCGCTGATCCAGCTCTATCGCAAAGTGCGCGCTGTGCCGGGCGTGAAAAAGGTCAATGTGGCATCGGGCGTGCGTTATGATTTGGCGGTTGAGAGTCCCGAATATGTGAAAGAGCTGGTCGAACATCATGTGGGCGGCTATCTCAAAATTGCGCCAGAACATACCGAAGATGGCCCGCTCTCAAAAATGATGAAGCCGGGCATTGGCAGCTATGATGCGTTCAAAAAGCTGTTCGATGAAGCCGCCAAAAAGGCGGGTAAGAAATATTTTCTCATTCCTTATTTCATCGCTGCCCATCCTGGCACCAGCGATGAGGATATGATGAATCTGGCGCTCTGGCTGAAGAAGAATAATTATCGCGCTGATCAGGTGCAGACCTATCTGCCCTCGCCCATGGCGCTTTCAACAGCGATGTATCACACCGGCTTTAATCCGCTCAAACCGGTGCGGCGCGGCGCTTCAGAGCCGGTTGAAAGCGTGCATGGTCTGCGCCAAAGGCGGCTGCATAAGGCCTTTTTGCGCTATCATGATGCAGAAAATTGGCCGCTTCTGCGCGAGGCGCTCAAAGCCATGGGCCGCGCTGATTTGATTGGACCGGGCAAACATCAACTCGTGCCCAATTGGCAACCGGCGGGTACAGGCGTGCAAGGCGAGGGCAAGCGCATTGGCCATAAGGGCCGCCAACGCCCCGGCAGTCCACAAGCACAAAAATTTCTCACCAAAGGCGTGCCACCAGGCAAGCCAATTGGGAAAGGATAACGTCGCAGTTCAACTATCAGCCTGCGCGATAGGGAGTTTCTGAGCGAAGGATCTTTATATTAGGATTGGCTTTGCGAGATTTGAGAAAGGTTTCTACTGTTAGCTCCGCTTGTCGATGAGAAGAGGGACCAACAATAATCTCGGCAATGTGATCTAATAAATTACCCTTATGACAGTAGCTCGTGTAGGGAACGATTTCGCTGCCCCTAAGCCTTGTTTTGACATATTCACTAAAATTTTTCGTTTCCCCGAGCATGATCAGCCTAACCTCTTTTTCTTGCGAGTAGGCACAATGCTTTGCTTTGAGGCAGTTCCAAAGTAAGGGCCATGCAATTAAGCTCTTAGAAATTTGCTTAAAGAAATTTTCCTTATGTGAATCTGTTGAAGGCTCGCTATTTAGATCGATCGCCTTGAAACGGATTTTCATCGCTTTTTGAATTGCACATCTTTGGAGCGCCATAAGCTCATTGGGACAATATATAACAGGCGCTACAAAGACATTCTCATTGGCTTTTTCAGAGGGTGCGTCTCCAGAGCTAAATAGGCTTTCTGAGAACCCGATTGCATAGCCTCTGCCATTATCTGCATAGGCTCTCCATTGGCTTAGATTGTCTGGATCTCTGCTGAAACTGCCAATAAAGAAATCTAGAACTTTAAATTTCTCAGATACAAAAATTTCATATTGAAATTCCAGAAAACCCTGCTCTCGTTCAGTAGCGACCTTCTGAAGATCCTTGATAACTTTCTTAGTAATTTCGATCCCATGTTCAATTTCAGTTGGATCGTTTAGGTGACGATAATCCGTAAACCAGATTGATTTACTGTCAAATATTCCGGTAAGGCCGAGCCCATTGGTGTAATGATAAAGTGTGTTAGTGATTTTGTTTGCCTCTTGCTCTGCGTCTGACTTTTTCTCGCTCCATTCCTTAAATTCTCTGATCGCTTCTCGAAACTGCGAAGGGAGGTTATCATCGGATTCTTGGTTGAGGTATTTGTCTCCTGACATGGGCTCACAACTCCTTTGCAAAATTTGATTTCTACAAAATTAGTCTATGCTTGAAGCCAAATGAGCGGACTAGATGCAAGCAGACTGCTGACTCAGCTCGCGCTAACCGACCATCAACGCACAGGGCAATGAGTCAAAAGACTCTTCTCTACGTCTTGTTCAAAAATTCTCAATCAAATGGTGTTTCGAGGATGGGCAAATTATTCCGCTCTCGATGAGAAGTTACAAGTGTTTTCTTGTCCCCGAATGCGTGGCGACAAAACTCTAGCCTAGTTCGCGATGAGCTCTGTCTTGCCACCACGCAAGCCATAAAAAAGGCCCGCGTGAGCGGGCCTTGATTGATCGTCTAGGGTATGATCGCTTGAAGCGCTTGGCTCAGCTCACGCTGGCAGAGCAGCTTTAGCCTTTTCCACCAGAGCCGCAAAGGCGGCAGGCTGGGTGATGGCGAGATCAGAGAGAACCTTACGATCCACTTCAATGCCTGCACGCAGCAGACCATTGATAAAGCGGCTATAGGTCAGGCCCAATTCACGCACAGCGGCATTGAGACGCTGAATCCACAAAGCGCGAATGGTGCGCTTGCGATTTTTGCGATCGCGATAGGCATATTGCATGGATTTATCGACAGCAGCCTTTGCTGCGCGAATGGTATTTTTGCGACGGCCGCGGAATCCCTTGGCAGCATCGAGTGTCTTTTTATGTTTGGCATGTGACGTAACGCCACGTTTAACGCGAGCCATGATGATCTCCTGTTAAGATCTGCAGACTGGAAAGGAACCGACTTCAGCCGTTGGGCAGGAAGTATTTTTTGATGTTGTCACCATCGGTCTTGAACAGAACATTGGTGCCGCGCAGGTTCCTGATCTGCTTTTTGGTCCGCTTGATCATGCCATGGCGCTTACCGGCTTGGGCATAGACAACTTTGCCAGTACCGGTGATCTTAAAGCGCTTTTTAGCGCCTGATTTGGTCTTCAACTTGGGCATTTGGCTCTCCAAAATAGATGGTTACCCATCTTTCGGGTTATTGGGCCGGAGATTGACATCGCCGGTTCGCACAGGATGAGCGAGAGGACCGCCACGGCAGCCCTTTCAGCCGGTCGGTCCAGAGGGGGTCTCTTGCCAGAAATAGACCCCCAATGCAAGCCAGCGACTCTTGAATCAGTCAGTTAGGGGATTTTTTCGTCCGGATAGACCCCCCAAAGGGAGATCTTCTCAATATAGCCATCATAGCCATCGCCAAAGATGTGACAGAATTTGTCATCACAGGATTTGATATTGGCAATCACGCCCGGTTGCAGGCGGGCGATCATCTCCCCCGAACCGGCCTTGGCTTGCAGCACCATCAGCCCGTCTTTTTTCCAGGGCGCGACCAGAGCCGTCCGGCGTCCGGACAAAACCGTCTGCAAGACCCAGCCCTCTGTGCCCTCGGAATCGCGAACCCGCCGCCAATTCTCGAATTCTGCTGTAATTTCAATAGGTAATCCGGCCCGCTGAAAGACCCAAGAGGTGCGATGTTCGCGCGAGGGCCCCTCTCTGAGATTAACCCGGTCATATTTAAGGCTGACATAGCGAGGCACTTGCAGGCCTGTTGCAGGACCTGTTTGTTGTGCCTGAGCCATCGCTGCCAAGCCGAGGGTCAAACCCAAGGAGAGGACCAAAAGGCTCAATTTTCGCCAAAACCCCCGGCTCATTTGGGAGGTGTTGTCCCTCCCTTTAGTGCGAGCCCCTAAAATCAACATATTACGCTCACTCCACGACTACCCCGGCCCAAGCTGGCCGTTTGCCCCATCGGCTGTCCTTGTCTTTGTTCTTCCATCTGCTAGAGAGGTTAACAACAGCAGGATCCGTTGAAACGCTTCGTTTCTCATCTGTCCCCAGCGAGGTTAAATCTCGGTGAATGCTTTACACCTAATCGATCTGCCCGAACCCAGCTTTGAGCTAGACGTTCTGGAGGAACCAGCACATGGGCAAAAAGAAGCCGCTCGTGATCGTGACCCGGAAATTACCCGATGTCGTGGAATTGCGCATGTGCGAATTGTTCGACACGCGTCTGAATGTCGATGACAAGCCCATGTCTGCGGCCCAATTGGCCGAGGCGATGAAGACGGCCGATGTTTTAGTGCCCACAGTTACGGATCGGATTGACGCGACTTTGCTGGCTCAGGCGGGCGATAATCTCAAGCTGATCGCCAATTTTGGCAATGGCGTCGACAATATAGATGTCGAAGCGGCTTTGAAGCGCGGCATTACAGTCACCAATACGCCCGGCGTGCTCACCGAAGACACGGCCGATATGACCATGGCGCTGATCCTGTCAGTTGCACGGCGCATTGTTGAGGGCGCGCAAACGGTGACAAATGGCAATTGGTCCGGCTGGTCGCC
>CAIVAX010000449.1 GCA_903903935.1 uncultured Hyphomicrobiales bacterium
CCGGCAAGCCTTTCGTGCCCATTTATGAGCGGGCGTTAACGCTCGCTGCCGAGCAGCGCAAAGCCCCGATTGATCTTGGACGTGTTCTGGCCATTGGCGATGCCATGCGCACAGATATTCGCGGCGCGCATGATCAGAAGTTTCACTCGATCTTTATTAGCCAAGGCATTCATCGCGCCCAGCTCCATCCTCACAGCAAGACAGAGCTGGGGCCATTGGATGAAACAGCCTTTGCAGAGATCACCCAATCCGCCGGAATTGCGCCTGACTATCATATGCCCGAACTGAGCTGGTAAAAGCTCAGTCCGACAAAGCAAGACTCTTCCCGCTCACGCCGCTTGGGGTAGACTCTTTCCGCTCACGCCGCTTGGGCTGAGGCAAAAATCTGTGTAATTTTGGCGGCCAAAGCATCTTTGGTGAAGGGTTTGACCAGATAATTATCAACGCCATATTGGCGCGCCATGACAATATTATCGGCCTTGGATTCTGCCGTCACCATAATGAAGGGAAGCTTGGCATTGGCAGGATCAGCACGGACCTGCGCCAATAATTCAATGCCTGTCATTTCATCCATGTTCCAATCGGACAAAACAAGGCCATAGGTTTTAGCCTTGATCTTGGCCAGAGCCGCCGAGCCATTATGGGCATCATCAATATTGGTAAAGCCAATCTGGGTGAGCAGATTGCGAATGATTTTGACCATTGTGGCATAATCATCGACGACCAAAATCGGCATGTTCAAATCAAGGTTCATTGCTCACTCCAAATGCTTAAATCAATATTTCATTCATAATTGCAGGCGTCGCGCGACACGCCACTTAGAGGAGAGCACTCTAATCCAAGTCCGTTGCCAGTGCGTTAAGCCCTTGCGACAAATTGCCTGATCCAGAGTCATGTGTATCGCTTTGGATCGGGCTTGCATTCATTCCAGCAAGCTCTGATAATCGCTCAGCTTTGGCCTGATCCATTCAAACACGAAAACAAAATGAGCCAGCTGGGAATTAAGGAATATTTTTTCGAAGACCTCAGTCTTGGCATGCGCGAGGGTCTGATGAAGACCGTCATGTCCGATGATGTGGTCGGCTTTGCCACGCTGACAGGGGACCACAATCCCATTCATCTCTCGGATCATTTTGCCCGCAAGACCCGTTTTGGTGGCCGCATTGCCCATGGGCTTTATACGGCGAGCCTGATTTCAGCTGTGCTGGGCATGCGCCTGCCCGGGCCCGGGGCGATTTATCTCTCTCAGACGCTCAATTTCCGTGCTCCGGTGCGCATTGGCGATGTGGTTTCGATTGTCGTTGAAGTGATCGAACTGGTCCCCGAGGGGCGGCGCTGCCGGTTGAAATGCGAAGCGATTGTCGACGGTAAAATCGTGCTGGATGGCGAGGCGCTCGTCATGGTCCCGGCGCGAAAAGTCAAGTCCTGAATTTGGAACAAGTCTCAATCACAAAGGTTTCTTGACGCGCCGGCTCTGGGGATGCAGGTTGCCGCCCGTTTCAGGCTCTCATGATCCCTGCCTTATGATCCCTGCCCAATATAGCGTGAGTTCGACCATTCAGTCCCCAGTCAAAGCCGCATCCTTTATTCTTGCCCGTGATCCTGAGGCCCCGCCTCTAGGTCTGGAGGGGGCTGTCTATGTGATTGGCAATTTTGATGGCGTGCATCGCGGTCATCAATCGGTGATTGCGCAGGCCATGGCACTGGCCAAGACATTGGGCCGCCCCTGTGCCCTGCTGACCTTTGAACCGCATCCGGGCGATTATTTTGCCGGAGGCAGCTCGGTGTTTCGCCTGACCCCGGAGAAGGTCAAAGCGCGGATCATGCAGCGCCTTGGGCTCTCAGGCATGGTGGTGCTGAGCTTTGATCAAAACCTTGCCAGTCTGAGCGCCGAGGACTTTGTGCGTCAAATTCTGGTGGAGCGATTGGGCCTTTCGGGCGCCGTGGTCGGCTATGATTTCCATTTTGGCCGGGCCCGTTCCGGCACGCCGGAGTTTTTGCATGAGGCCGGGCTCAGACATGGCTTTGTGGTGCAAACCGCCACGAAAGTTATGGCTGATGAGAAGGGTTCTTCAGAGGCTGTTCATTCGGCGGCCACCCGTCAGGCTCTCAAAAATGGTGATGTGGCAAGGGCCCGCACCCTTTTGGGGCATGATTGGTTTGTGCTGGGCGAAGTTCTGCATGGGCAGAAACTGGGCCGCACCCTTGGCTATCCAACGGCCAATCTGGCGCTCGATCCCTCCTGTGGGCTCGCTTATGGCATTTATGCCGTCCGTGTCGGGCTAAAGGGGGCGCACTATCTGGGCGTGGCCAGCTATGGGCGTCGGCCAACGGTTGATAATGGCCCGCCCTTGCTGGAAGTGTTCATTTTTGATTTCTCCGGCGATCTCTATGGACGCGAGCTGGAAGTCAGCTTTGTCGCTTGGCTCAGGGGCGAAGAGAAGTTCGACAGTCTGGACGCCCTCACTGCGCAGATTGGGCGGGATGTCGAACAGGCGCGGGCGGTTTTGACCCGCTGAGGAGCCCTTGAGGCGGGGATTGGCACTTTACCGACAAATCAGCTATTGCCAACACTCAGATGGCGTTCTGCCTGTTCAGCCCTTGAGACCTGCTTCATGACCGAGACGACAGACCCGCACAAAGGTCCCGATTATTCCAAAACGCTCTTCCTGCCGCAGACGGATTTTCCCATGCGCGCTGGCTTGCCGCAAAAGGAACCGGAAATTCTGGCGCATTGGGAGAAGATCGACCTCTATCGGCAAATGCGGGCCAAGGCCAAGGGGCGGCCTAAATTTGTGCTGCATGATGGCCCCCCTTATGCCAATGGCAATATTCACATCGGCCATGCCCTCAATAAAATCCTCAAGGATATTGTCGCGCGCAGCCAGCAAATGCTTGGCAAGGATTCCAATTATGTGCCGGGCTGGGATTGCCATGGCCTGCCAATCGAATGGAAGATTGAAGAAGAAAACTACCGCTCCAAAGGAAAACAAAAGCCAGACTTTTCTGATCCTGATGCGATGATTGCCTTTCGGCAAGAATGCCGTGCCTATGCCAGCCATTGGCTGGGCCAGCAGCGCGAGGAATTCAAACGTCTGGGCGTCAATGGCGATTGGGCCAATCCCTATTCCACCATGACCTTTGCGGCCGAAGCGCAGATTGCGCGCGAATTAATGAAATTTGCGGCCAATGGCCTGCTCTATCGCGGCTCCAAACCGGTGATGTGGAGCGTGGTTGAAAAGACGGCTCTGGCGGAAGCCGAAGTCGAATATGAAGATTATACCAGCGATACGGTTTGGGTGGCCTTTCCCATCACTTCAGTGCCTGAGGGCGCGCCCAATGCGATCAAATCGGCGCGCGTGGTGATTTGGACGACAACACCTTGGACGCTGCCGGGCAATCGCGCCATTTCCTTCTCACATAAGATCGCCTATGGGCTTTACCGCGTGACAGAGGCGCCAGAAAACAATTGGGCGCGGCGCGGCGATGTCTATGTGCTGGCCAAAAAATTGGCGGCAGATGTGTTCAAATCAGCAAAGGTTGAGAGCTTCGAATTGATCGAAGATGTCAGCGCTGACGTGCTCAAAAAACTTGAATGCGCGCATCCGCTCGCCCCCAAAGGCTATAGTTTCACTGTGCCTCTGCTTGATGGGGACCATGTCACCGATGATACGGGCACGGGCTTTGTGCACACCGCTCCCGGCCATGGCCGCGAAGACTTTGACATTTGGATGTCGTCCAGCCGCCTGTTGTTAGAGCGGCGCATTGATCCGCGCATTCCCTATACGGTGGATGCCGATGGCTTTTATACTCAAGATGCGCCGGGATTTAGCGGCCATCGCGTGATTGACGACAAGGGCAATAAGGGCGATGCCAATGAGACGGTGATCCGCGCGCTCAATGAAGAGGGCAATCTGATCGCGCGCAGCCGATTGAAGCATCAATATCCCCATTCTTGGCGCTCGAAAAAGCCGGTGATCTTCCGCAATACACCGCAATGGTTCATTGCGATGGATAAGCCGCTGAGCGCTGCCAATGGCGCCAAGTCTGACAGCAAGACGGAGTCTTTGCGCCAACTTGCGCTGGATGGGATTACCAAAACACGCTGGGTGCCAGCCTCGGGTGAAAACCGCATCAC
>CAIVAX010000450.1 GCA_903903935.1 uncultured Hyphomicrobiales bacterium
ATCGGCCACATAGCTATTATCGAAACCATAAGTGGTGGAGGAATGGACAATGGCGGCTTTAGCAATATCGCCTGCATCCATTGCCGCCACCAATTCTTCGAAAGTGACTGAACGCTCCTTCGACCAATCCGACTGGACACCCCCAATCGGTGCAATCGGATATTTTTTCGTATCCGGTGAAGCGATATGAGGGTGAATGTCGATAATGCGTTCAGTCATACTTGCAGTCTCCTTTAGTAAAATCATTAGGCGAGCATTTTGATTGCATCATTGGCAATCGACATATCGGCGACTTTTTCGAAGGGCAGAACCTTGGATTGAATTTTGAACGAGACATTCAGATTCTGCATATAATCGATCTTCTGCTGCGAGAGCACAAGAGAAGACGCAAAAGGCTTGACCTTTTGATAGAAGGTCCATTGCTCGAGTGCCGCTTCATCATCAGGCTTGCCCATGCCTGCAGCAAAGCCCTTGAGGAAGGCTTCTTTTGAATCGCCATCCTGAATGAAGCGATAAAGCTTGGCATAAGCTGCCAGAGCGCGAACCAAAGTCTCACGCTTGTTCTGGATCACACCATCAGAGGCAAAACCAGCTTGATAGGTATAATCAGGAATATCTAACCAGAAACGCCCGCCATCGAGCGCGCGTGTATTATTTTTGCCAATCTGCCAGATCTCGCTTGAACCAGCATCAACAGTACCCGCCGCGACCGCGCGGAAAATATCGGTTGCACTGCCAATATTAACGAAGTTAACTTTCGAATCGTCAATGCCCGCCTTGCTTAGAGCTGCGACACACATTTGATGAATGAGCGCGCCCAGCGAACCTGTGCCGATTGTCCGTCCTTCGAGATCTTTGAGGGTTTTTATATCAGGCTTGGTGGTAAGAATGGCCTGCATGGGCAAAATAGCACCGCCCGCGAGCACCTTCATTTTGGCCCCCTTCTCAATGGCCGGGAAGACCTGACCAAAGCCTGACAGGGGGCAGATATCCATTTCACCTGTCAGAATACCACCCATTAATTTGGCGCCATCCGACACATTGGTGATCGTGGCTTCGAGGCCAAATTGTTCAAAAATTCCCTGCTGCTTCATGATCGTCGCAAGGACGAGATTTGTGCCCCCTGATGTATTGACAATATTGATCTTGCGACTCGCTCCTTGCGCATGGACCGGAAAGCTTCCGCCAATCGCCAGACCCACACCGCCCAAAAGGCCAGCCCTCAAGACATCGCGTCTTTTTATACGCATCAGTTTGCCCATAATTTCCTCCTATCATAAGGGCACATGGTGGAGTTCAGGCGGGCGTTAGTCATATAGGATTTTAGACAAGCCTGATAAGTTCAGCGCTTAGCGTGGCGTAGAATTCCTTGAGACATGAGATAAATGACACGTGAGCCTTAGAAACAAGTCGTCCTGGGCTTCTGCTCGCTAAGAATTATAGTCAGAAACATCGGGGTAGATTGAGTATGTCGCATGGCAAGGCCGGGGATCGCACGCTTTCCCGCACATCAATCCATGAAC
>CAIVAX010000451.1 GCA_903903935.1 uncultured Hyphomicrobiales bacterium
CGCCAAACAGACTCATTGATAATGTTGTGAGCAAAATCACCAAGCCCGGTATGACCGCAATCCACCACGCGTTCAAAAGATAGCGCCGCCCCTCCCCTAACATAAGCCCAAGCGATGTTCCTGGGGGCTGCACACCAAGACCAAGGAAGGAGAGAGATGTTTCAAGCAAAATGGTTCCCGGAAAATTCAAACTGGCTTGAACCACGAGAGAGGCCGCTATATTGGGCAGAATATGCTGGAATATAATGCGCGGAGCTTTAGATCCCAGAGCTTCCACAGCGCGGATGTACTCACTCGTCATTTCGGACACAACAAGACCGCGCACAAGCCGCGCATAGCGCTCCCAGCCATCCAGACTGACCATCAGGATAAAGAGAAAGAGATTATTGCCAAAGAACGCTAGGAAACCCAAAGCAAGAAATATGGCAGGCATAGCAGCCTGTGCATCAACCAACATCATCAGGGTTTGATCAACCCATCCGCGCATCCGCGCAGCAATAAATCCAATCGTCGTGCCAATCATCGCACCAATGGCTGTGCCAGCTATGGCAATCAAAATAGATGTACGAATGGCATAAATAGTGCGGCTGAGAATATCGCGACCCAATTGATCGGTTCCCAGAAAATATTTTTCATTACCGCCTAACCAGCTGGGCGGTTTGAACCGTGCAACGAGATCTTGGGTTTTATAGGAATAAGGCGCGAGCACATCAGCCGCTAAAGCAGTGACAATCATCAAGATGAGCCAAGCGATCGACAGCCTAATCAACCATGGAATACGATTTTCGATCCTTTTTGGCGTATCACCACTCACGAGTGCTGGGCTTGTCATGATGCGCTCCATTCGCGAGCGCCCACCCGTGGATCAAGCACAGCATGGAAGATGTCGAATGTCAGATTGGACACAACCATAATAAAAGTTGAAACCAATATAGCGGCCTGAACCACAGGCAGATCTCTCACAGCCACCGATTCAACCAAGAGGCGGCCAAGACCCGGCCAAGCAAACACTGTCTCTGTAACAGCCGCGCCAGCTAAAATTGCGCCAATTTCTATGCCTAGATACATTAACAAAGGGACCGCTGCATTGGGCGCCGCATGCCATAAAATCACGCCAAGACGGCGCACGCCTTTGGCTCTTGCTGTTCGGATAAATGGCTTACCCAGCACTTCCAATGCTGACGTGCGCGTGAAGCGCGCAATTCGACCAGCTAAAGGCAATCCCAATGTCAAGACTGGCATGACCAAATGAGCCCATGTCGCAGAACCTGCCGATGGCAAAATGCGCAAGGACAAGGCGAACAGTAAGATCAACAAAATGGCGAGAAAGAAAATTGGTACAGAATAGCCAAATACGGCAAGCGCCATGACACCACGATCAATCGATGTATTATGCCGAAGTGCCGCAATAATCCCCAGAGGAAGCCCCAAGAGCAGCGCAAAAGTTAACGCGAACGATCCCAGCAGAATGGTCTTGGGCAGCGATTCCACGACAACATCCACAGCAGGACGATTATCTGTGAAGGAATAGCCCAGACTGCCCTGAGAGATGGCTTTTAAATACAGCCCAAATTGCTCAATCAACGGGCGATCCAATCCCCAAGACCGGCTAATTTCCGCACGCACAGCAGGCGGCGTTTCAGGCGGCAAGAGGATAGCGGCAGGATCTCCCGAGACACGCAACAAAAGGAAAACAGCTGTCACGCAAATGAACAGCGTAACCAAAGCACGGATCAACCGGATGAGCAGAAACCGGATCAAGATGCGTAGGTCGCTTCAGCCTGGCCGCCATGTTGAACATAACGGGCGCGCCCCACATCAATAAAGGATACGCTTTGGTGAAAAGCTGCATGACTGGCTGCAACCGTTTGGAGTGCAAAATTATGACTCCATTTGCGCATCAGATTGCGTCCCTGCATGCTGGCGGCCGGTTGCAGATTCAACATGGCTAACACTGTTGGCGCAATATCGATAATGCCTGCAGGCGCTGACGTCACAACACCAGAGGGCATATCCCCCCCCGCAAGGATTAGAACAGAATTCAACTCAATAGGATTAAGACCACCATGATAGCCGCCACCAATCGCCACATCCCCTGGCATGAGCAGCCCTATACCCGGCAACCCATATTGATCAACACCCATATCTGACTTGAGAATAAACATGAGATCGGCCGTCCGTTCATGGCCCTGACCGACCACACTGAGACTCAATGTGCCGTCAATCACGCCATCAACCCCATTGAGGTCTTTTGAAAAGACATGGCTGATGTGTTCGTGATCCATGAGCCAATGCGCCAGATAGAACAATGTCTTTTGATCACCATTGGGCACGCGCAATTCGCCACTCGAGCCACCTGCCCCAATGATTTGAGCACCCGCCAGCGCATTTTTGGGCGCAATCGGGAAGCCCGCAGCTCGCGCCTGATCAAACAAAGGGATGGCATCTCTGGTTGAGATCTGGCCATGATCCGAAGCAATCACAAGAGCAAGTCTCTCATGATCAGGGAGCGTCTCGATATAATCGAGAATAAGTCCCAAATTGGCATCCGCATTGATCAGCGCCTTGCGAGCACCTTGCGAGCCGATCTCAAGATAATGATAGGACGTATCGGGCTCACTGAACCAGATCAAAGTGACATCAGATTTTTGCGGAAGGATTTTTTCAATCGCGATTTTTGCCAAATAACTTTGCGCCGCTATTTTGGGAACTTCTGCTTCCGGCAGTGGCCCAAAGTGAGACACAACCTCATCAATCACATGCGGCG
>CAIVAX010000452.1 GCA_903903935.1 uncultured Hyphomicrobiales bacterium
CTAGGACGGATCATGAAATTCTGCATCGTGGGAAATGGCGCCATGGGCGTGGCTCACCTCAAGGCCTTGCGTAACATTGAGGGCGTGGAAGTTACCGCCATTCAAAGCCGCACGGCTGAGGGCACGGAAAAGACCGCCAAAGAATATAATGTTCCCTTCTGGACTACGGATTTTGAGGTGGCCATCACCCGTAAGGATGTCGATGCGGTGATTCTGACCTCGCCCACCCAAATGCATCATGATCAGGCCGCCGCCTGCATGAAGGCAGGCAAGCATGTGCTGATCGAAATCCCGATGACAGATTCTCTGAAGGATGCCGAAGATCTGGTCCGCATGCAAAAGCAAACTGGCCTCACCGCAATGGCTGGCCATGTGCGTCGCTTCAATCCCGGTCATCAATGGATCCATCAGGGCATTCAGGCGGGTCGCTTGCAGCTGCAGCAGATCCAGGCCCATACCTATTTCTTCCGCCGCAAGAATATGAATGCGCTGGGCGCCCCGCGCTCTTGGGTTGACCATCTGCTCTGGCACCATGCCTGCCATACAGTGGATATGTTCATCTATCAGAGCGGCGATGTGCCCGAGCAAATCTATGGTGTGGAAGGCCCGCATCATCCCGAACTGGGCATTGCCATGGATCTGGCCGTTATCATGAAGGCGAAGAATGGCGCGGTTTGCACGCTCTCCACCTCGTTCAATAATGATGGCCCCATCGGCTCACCCTATCGCTATATTTGCGATAACGGCACTTACATCGCCTTTTATGATGATCTGACCAATGGCCATGGCGAGAAGATTGATACCTCCAAGGTCGATGTCTCGCAAAATGGCTTTGAAAATCAGGATCGCGAATTCATCAAGGCCATCAGAGAAAACCGTCAGCCCAATTCTTCGGTTGAAGATGCGCTGCGCGCTATGCAGACACTCGATAAGGTCGAGCAGCAATTGATCAAAAACCGTCATTGATCTGACGTTTGATCCCCCCGCAAAGAGCGGCGGGAGCAAACAAACCCAAGGCCGGCGTCATGCCGGCCTTTTCTTTTGGGCGAGCTGCAGCAGTTTCAATTGACTTATAGTGCAAATGTAATACAATTTGGGCTTATCGAGACGTTCTTCCCCCGAACCCTGCCTTACCCAAGAGCTCACCCCATATATCGGATAGCATCATGACTAAAACTGTGACTGTCCAAGCGCGCATGGAGCCTGAACTCAAAGAGCAAGCCGAGTCTATTCTGGCGGCCTTGGGGATGAACTCAACAACGGCAATTACGCTCTTCTACACGCAATTGGTGCGGCAAAGAGGCATTCCCTTTGAGTTGAAACTTCCCAATGAGGAGACTCGCGCGGCGATCGAAGAAGCCAAGTCTTCGAAATTTAAACAGCACGCGAAACGTTATAAAAATGCAGCAGCGCTTTTGTCTGACTTAAAAGACTAAGGATGTCTCATGAAACAAATCATGAGAACCAATGGCTTTGAACGCGGCCTCAAAAGAATCAAAAAGCGAGGCTATCGGCTGCATAAACTCGAGGTGATAATTGATTTGGTTGCAGCAGATTTAGTGCTGCCGCAAAGATGTCGCTCTCATAAGCTGGTGGGCAATTAGAGGGACTATGGGTTTGTCATATCGAGCCAGATTGGCTGCTCATTTATGAAACCTTAGACGATGAGATCATTCTCATCGCCACAGGCACGCATGTAATGACCCATCGGATTCTGCACAAGTTATGCTGCTAATCTGAAGGCCTCTGCTGGTGTTTTCATGCCTAGGGCCTGGTGGGGTCTGCGGGTATTGTAGAAGTGGATCCAATCTCCGATTGTTCGTGTTGCGTGTTGCAGGCTTTCGAAGCGGTGACGATGTACGCACTGCTCTTTGAGTGTCCGGATCACACGCTCGACCATTCCGTTTTGTTGCGGACAATGTGGCGTGATGAACTCCTGTTTGAGGCCATAGCTTCGAACGAGCCGCGTGTAATCACGGCTCGTAAAAACCAGACCATTGTCCGAGCGAAGCAGGAAGGGATGTTGAACTCTGCCAAGTGATCCGTTGCGGGCGATAAGCGCTTGTTCAAGAGCAGCGCCTGCCGTGGAGGCTTTACCGGACCGCGAGAGCTGCCACCCAAGAAGCTCCCGCGTATGGCAATCAATGACGAGGGCAAGGGTAAGCCAGCCATCTTTACCACCCCATACCCGACAAAGATCAGTAGCCCAGCGTTGATCAGGCGCCGTTGCAACCGAGGGAAGAGCCTCTATCCGGGGTCTATGACCTATCGCCCTCTTTCTGACCTGCCAGCCCTTGAGCTTGAAGATCCTCTGGACCGTATTCTTGTTAAACCCGAGCAGATTGGCGACAGTTCGATAGCCAAACGAAGGCTCTTCCTCGATCATCGCCTTGATCGGTTCGGCA
>CAIVAX010000453.1 GCA_903903935.1 uncultured Hyphomicrobiales bacterium
CCTCACGGCTGGCATTTTGATATCTAGGCTTAAGCCGAGCTTGAGCTTATTTGGGGGCAGCGGGTGCAGGAGCTGGGGCTGCAGCGCCGCCCTCAAGTGCCTTGCGCTGTTCATCAGCCTGCTTTTCGAGCGCTTTCTGCAAATCCTGCTGACGCTGCTGCAAGACAGCTGGATCAATGGCCGCGCCATCAAAGGACTTGCCAAATCCAGCCAGCGGCACTGAGAAGATCACTTCCGCGCCAACCTGATTTTTGACACTGACGTTCAAAGTCGTGCCTTTTTTGAATTGATCAATCGTCGGCTGCTTGACCTTGGATTCAGCAAAGCAGCCATTAGGGAAGCAGATTTCAAAGGCGCCTTCAAGTGTCGCGCCTTTATCGATAGCGTAGCGGAAACCGGGGCGCAGCATGAGGCCAATGGGAAGCAGCAGACGGACGATTTTCGTGTCATCGCCCTTCACATCATAAATGGCGAGCGCCAGCACGGGAGGCTGATCGGCCGCTGTGCCAAAATCGCGGGTGGTGTAGCAAATTTCCTTATTGGCGACCTGATCCTTGCCGCAGACCTTGGTCCATTCCCCCTGCGAGGGCTGAAGCTCAACGCGCGTGGGGCTGGGAGCAGCTGGCGCGGGAGCTGCCGGAGCTGCTGGCTTATTTTGCGCCAAGGCCTCTGCGGCCGTCAGTGTCAGGCAAGCCGACAGGGCCAGAATGCCCAATTGATTAGAAATAGATGACATCGACTATCCTTTCAGACAATGGCCTTTCACACGAATGGCTTTTTAGAGCAATAGCCCTTGCTTGCGACAAGGGGGATCGAATCAACTGGCCAGACTCATAATTGGCTCAATGATGAGGCCAATCAACAGGCTGCGCCATAGTCAATCGATCGCGCTTTAGCATGGCTCTTAAAGCTTTCAGCCGTTTGTTTCCAGCATAAAGAAGGCAAGAGTGCGAACTTCCCACCAAAGAACTGAAAATAAGCTGAACCGCCAGCTCCTGCATGACGTCCGGCCGTATTTTGAATAGTTTGGCCATATGCATGCGCAACCGATTCGCCCCAACTTACGGCTCTCTCTAGCCTCCCCCTGCAACTTGGGAGTGCGCGCAGCTCGCCTTTGGCGCCCATCCTTGCCCCTGATCTGTTGGGCTCTCATCTCTACAATCGGCCTTACACTCGAGGCCAGTGCAGAGCCAAGGCGCGGTATTGCCATGTATGGTGAGCCTGCTCTGGCTGCTGGATTCACGGCTTTGCCCTACGTCAATCCAGACGCGCCCAAGGGTGGGCGCATGACCATTGGCCTGCAAGGGACGTTTGACAGTCTCAATCCTTATAATGTGAAAGCAGGCTCGGCTGTGCAGGGCCTCACCGGCACAGTGGTGCAGAGCCTGATGGCGCGCTCAATGGATGAGCCCTTCACCCTCTATGGGTTGATTGCAGACACGATCGACACTGATGAAGCGCGCTCTTATGTGATCTTTCACATCAATCCCGCCGCGCGGTTCTCCGATGAGCGGCCCATTACCGCGCAAGATGTGAAATTCACCTTTGAACTCTTGCGACAAAAAGGTCGCCCGCAACATCGCTCGGCCTTTTCGCAAGTCAAAGGTGTGACGCTCCCTGATGAGCGCTCCATCACGTTCGACTTGCAGGGCGTGGGGGATCGCGAATTGCCCTTGATCCTGGGCCTCATGCCTGTCTTCTCCAGCCAGAATGTCGATGTCAGCCGCTTTGAAGAGGCCAATCTCGAAGCTCTGCTGGGCTCCGGCCCTTATCGTGTGAGTGAGATCAAGCCCGGCGAATCCTTGGTGCTCAACCGCAATCCCAATTACTGGGGCAAGGATCACCCCATGCAAAAGGGGCTGTATAATTTTGATGAGATCAAGATTGAATATTTCCGCGATGCCAATTCGCTGTTTGAGGCCTTTAAAAGCGGGCTGATTGATTATCGCGAAGAGACCAATTCAACCCGTTGGCTGACCGGCTATGATATTCCCCCCATTCAGGATGGACGCTTACAGCGCGAGAGCCTGCCCTTGGGCGGTCCCAAAGGCATGTTGGGCTTTGCTTTTAATATGCGCCGCCACCTCTTTCAGGATGAGCGCATTCGCGAAGCGTTAGGGCTGATGTTCGATTTTGAATGGATCAATGCCAATCTGTTTGGCGGGCTCTATCGCCGCACCCCAAGTTTTTTTGCTGAGTCCGAGCTCTCCTCCTATGGCCGAGCAGCTTCACAAGAGGAGCGCCAACTTCTGCAAGCAGCGCGGGCGAGCCTTCGGGCGGATATTATGGATGGCAGTTATGCGCCGCCTGTCTCGGATGGCTCGGGACGTGATCGCGCGCTGGCGCAAAAGGCAGTGACATTATTTCATGCGGCTGGCTATGAAATTCGCAATGGCGACATGGTGCAGCAGAGCAATGGACAAAAATTTGAGTTTGAAATTCTGGTAGCTGATCGCAATCAGGAGCGACTGGCTCTCAATTTTTCTGACTCCTTGCGCCGCATTGGTGTGCAGGCCCGCGTGCGTGTGGTTGATGAGGTCCAATATCAACGCCGCCGGCAGAAATTTGATTTCGATATGATGATGAGCGCTTGGCTGGCCTC
>CAIVAX010000454.1 GCA_903903935.1 uncultured Hyphomicrobiales bacterium
CAAGAAAGTGGCATCGTCAAAGCAAATGAAGAATTGCGAATTGGCCGAATTGGGATTGGACGAGCGGGCCATGGAGCAAATGCCGCGCACATGCGGCTCGTCATTGAACTCGGCCTTCAGATTGGGATAATCCGAGCCACCTGTGCCCGTGCCATGCGGGCAGCCGGTCTGCGCCATAAAGCCCTCGATGACACGATGGAAGACAATGCCATCATAAAAACCTTCGCTCACCAATTTCTTGATATGCGCGACATGACCGGGGGCGAGATCGGGCCGCATTTTAATCACGACACTGCCCTTGCTGGTCTCAAGTGTGAGCGTGTTTGTATCTGTTGATTGTTGTTCGTCTGACATCAAAGCCTCGAAGAAAAGAGAAAGCGGCCCTAGCCATCATATGCGCCAGCACATCGCAGCATCAGATCGTTGGGCAAATTGCAATAACCCAAAGCCGCCCTCGGGTAAACACACAAGGAGCAAGCTTGGGTCGAGCCTATTATTTAGCCTGTGCGGCCATTTGCATTTTGACGATCTTATCAGGGCCCTGCACCATGCCATTGCGGTCAGAAGCGCCCTTTTTGATCTTATCGACGATGTCCATGCCGGACACGACCTCACCAAACACCGTATAATTGGCATTGAGGAAAGCGGCCTCAGCAAAGCAGATGAAGAATTGCGAATTAGCCGAATTGGGATCCTGTGCCCGCGCCATGCCCAAAGTGCCGCGACGAAACGGCGTCTGTGAGAATTCAGCAGGCAGATTAGGCAGTTTGGATCCGCCCATGCCTGTGCCAGTAGGATCGCCCGTCTGCGCCATAAAGCCATCGATCACACGATGAAACACAATGCCATCATAAAAGCCCTGGCTCACCAGCGTTTTGATCTGCGCCACATGTTTGGGGGCAAGATCGGGACGCAAGCGAATGGTCACGCGGCCATCCTTCGTGTCGAGATAGATCGTATTTTCCGGATCATTGGCCTGCGCCAACACATCTGCCGCAGACAAGAGTGGCGACACCACCACTGCAGCTCCAGCTGCAACAAAGGAACGACGGTCAGTTTTCATCTTCTATCCTCGTTTAGTTTGCGATGATGATCACGCAAGATCAATGAGCCAATCTACTCGATACAATTGTCTGCAGCGCCGCAACGATAGGTGCTGGAACAAAGGGCGTGATATCGCCGCCCATTTGCGCGATCTGCCGCACCAATGTGGCCGTCACATGGCGCACGGGGGCAGAGGCAGGAACAAACACGGTTTTAATCAGAGGCGCCAGAGCAGCATTCATGCCGGCCATTTGCATTTCATAATCAAGATCGGTGCCATCGCGCAGGCCGCGCAGCAAGATCGTCGCGCCATTCTGCCGCGCCGCATCCACTGCAAGACCGGCAAAGGTAACAATTTCGATCTCGAACTGCCCCTTCAGTTGCAGCCCGGCACAGGACTCTTGAATGAGGGTGCGTTTTTGCTCCAGCGATAGAAAAGCGGTTTTGCCAGGATGCTGGCCAATGCCAATCACCAAACGATCACACAAAGCACGCGCCGATTGGATGACATCAAGATGGCCATTGGTGATCGGATCAAATGAGCCGGTATAGAGAGCCGTGCGCAGCATATTCTCTACTCCTCCTCCATCCGCTCCGCAGCGATCTAGCCAGCCTGTCCGTCATCGGCATCATCGTGACTGTCATCCTCAGAAATGCGCTCAACTGACACCACATGTTCATCGGCAGCCGTCTTGAACACAATGACGCCCTGCGTCGAGCGCCCCGCCACACGAATACCATCAACAGGACATCTGATCAGCTGACCCCCATTGGTGACCAGCATAATCCCATCGCTGTCTTCGACCGGAGCGGCCGCAACAAGATGACCATTGCGCTCATTGACCACCATAGCGACAATGCCTTTGCCGCCACGTCCTGTGATGCGATATTCATAAGAGGATGTGCGCTTGCCATAGCCATTTTC
>CAIVAX010000455.1 GCA_903903935.1 uncultured Hyphomicrobiales bacterium
GCAAATGACGAAACATAATACGCGCATCCGATAGACCCAAAGCACGCGCCGCATTCACATATTCAAAATTACGCGCGCGCAGAAATTCGGCCCTCACCACATGCACCAGCGACACCCATGAGAACAACAAGAGGATGAAGAGCAGGACAAAGAAACTGGGCGTGATGATCGACGAAACAATGATCAGCAAATAGAGATGCGGCAATGAGGACCAGATCTCAATGAAGCGCTGGAAGATGAGATCCGTCCAGCCGCCAAAATAACCCTGCACAGCACCTGCCAGAATACCTACAATTGAAGAGATGAGTGCCAAAGTGAGCCCGAAGAGCAAAGAAATGCGAAACCCATAAATGAGGCGGGCAAGCACATCGCGGCCCTGATCATCCGTGCCCAGCCAATTCATTTCCAGCGCCGAGCAGTTTGCCGCTCCTTGCGCCATTTGCTTTTTCTCAAGCGCTTTCTCGCATTGCGCTTGCGTCAACAGCCAAGTGGGCGGCGAGGGGGCTGGCGTAGGCAGATCCAGATTATGGCTGCGATAAGAAAAGCGGATCATCGGCCAGATCATCCAGCCATGCTCACTAATCTCCTGCGCAATATAAGGATCGCGATAATCCGTCTCCGCCAGAAAGCCACCAAATTTCTCTTCCGGATAATCGATCAAGACCGGCGCCAACAGCTCGCCTTTATACAGGGCAAGAATGGGCCGATCATTGGCGATGAATTCAGCAAATAAAGATGTTAGGAAGAGAACCAGAAAGATCCAAAACGACCAATATCCGCGCCTATTCTTCTCAAAATTGGTAAGCCTTCGCTGATTGACCGGCGAGAGCTTGAGCAAGCCTTTGCGTGGCAGAGCGGGCGCCAAGACAGGTTGAGAATGAAGAGTGCTCATCTCAAGCCCCGCGCGTTTCAAAATCAATGCGCGGATCAATCCACATATAAGTGAGATCAGATAGCAGATTGACGACAAGACCGAGCAGCGAAAAAATATAAAGATTGGCGAAGACCACCGGATAATCGCGATTGATGATGGATTCAAACGACAAGAGCCCCAAGCCATCAAGCGAGAAAATACTCTCGATCAGCAGCGAGCCGGTAAAGAAAGCACTGATAAAAGCCCCCGGAAACCCCGAGACTACAATCAGCATAGCATTGCGAAAGACATGGCCATAAAGCACATGTGTCTCGCTCAAGCCCTTCATGCGCGCTGTCATCACATATTGCTTGCTGATCTCATCGAGAAAAGAATTTTTAGTCAGAAAGGTCGAAGTGGCAAAAGCACCAATCGCCATGGATGTGACGGGCAGAATAATATGCCAAAGATAATCAGCTATTTTTTGTGGCCAGCTCAGAGCAGCAAATCCCTCCGATGTTAGCCCCCGCAGTGGAAAGATCTGCCAGAAGGATCCGCCTGCAAACAGCACGATCAGTAAAATGGCAAACAAAAAGCTTGGGATCGCATAGCCGATAATCACAATCGCAGAGGTCCATGTATCAAAGCGCGAGCCATCGCGCACCGCTTTGCTAATCCCCAAAGGAATCGAGATCAGATAAGACAATAAGGTCATCCATAAACCAAGACTGATCGAGACCGGCAATTTATCTGCGATCAGCTTCACTACAGACGTGTCACGAAAATAGGATTTGCCAAAATCAAACATGGCATAATTGCGCATCATCAATAAAAATCGTTCTGAGGCAGGCCGATCAAATCCAAATTGCTTTTCTAACTCGGCAATGAATTTGGGATCCAAGCCCTGCGCCCCGCGATAGCGCGAATCCAATGCCTGCGATTGTGTATTGGCGCCAAGATCATTGCCCCCGCCACTAAAGCGGGCGCCAGCCCCCGAATCCAAGCCTTGCAATTGCGCGAGCACGCGCTCCACCGGCCCGCCCGGCGCAAATTGCACAATGACGAAAGAGATCAGCAAAATTCCGAATATCGTCGGAATCATCAGCAGAATGCGGCGGGCGAGATAAGCGAACATGCAGTCCTTAGTGTATGAAAGAAGAGGATCGAGTCAGATAGAGAAAGGGGTGATTACAGGCCGATACGTTTGGCTTTTTCACTATCCCACCACCAAGTCGAGGTAGCGCCGGTCGAAAATTTCGGCGCCACATCCGGCCTTGCAAACACGTCCCAATGAGCCAGCAGAGAATTTTGACGATACCACATCGGCACCCAATAGCGACCCGCCCGCAACACGCGATCCAGCACACGGCACAGCACATTCAATTGCGCCCGATTATCGACACGCGCGATTTTTTCAATCAATTCATCCACCACAGGATCCGCAACGCCTGCCATATTGCGTGATCCGGGCGTTGCAGCCGCCTGCGAGCCATAGACAATGCGCAATTCATCCCCCGGCGTACGCGCGCCGCCCAGCGCCATAGTCATCACGTCAAAGTCAAAAGCATCGAGCCGACGCTTATATTGTGCCGAATCCACCTGACGAATGCGCGTCTCAATTCCAAGCTTGCGCAGATTGGCTTGGAAGGGCTCAGTATGAGGAATGAGCGCGCCAGAGGAATCGAGAAATTCAAATTCAAAAGCCTGCCCATCGGGCAATTTCAACTTAGTGCCCTCGCGCTTGCAGCCAGCCGCACGCAAGAGTTCATCGGCACGGCGCAGCAAATTGCGATCGGAGCCAGACCCATCGGAGACCGGCGGAACCCAAGGCTCGTTGAACACTTCCTCAGATACTTTGCCACGAAACGGCTCGAGCAGTGCGAGCTCCTGCGCATCAGGCTTGCCCTTAGCCTTCATCTCGAAATTTTCAAAATATGAGGTTAGGCGTTGATAGGCCGAATACATAATGTTTTTGTTCGTCCACTCAAAGTCAAACGCATAGCCGATCGCCTCCCGAATGCGCGGATCGCGAAATTGCGGGCGGCGTGTATTGAATATCCAACCCTGCGTGCCGACCGGCAGGCCACTGGGCAATTCTTCCTTTTTCACGCGCCCTTCGCGCACAGCAGGAAAATCATATCCCGTTGCCCATTGGCGCGCGGTATATTCTTCGACAAAATTCAGCTGACCCGATTTGAACGCCTCAAAGGCAACTTGCCGCTCGCGAAAATATTCATAGCGCAGACGATCAAAATTATTGGTGCCAATATTTACCGGCAGATCAGCGCCCCAATAATTTTTGACGCGCTCAAATTCAACAAAGCGGCCTTGCTCGAATTTGGATAAACGATAAGGCCCCGAGCCCAAGGGCGCTTCTAGTGTTGAGGCTTCAAAATCGCGCGTGGCCCAATAGGCGCTCGAAAAGATCGGCAAAGAGCCAATCACCAAATGCAAATCGCGGCTACGATTGGGGCTAAAGCGCACCAGCACGACATCGTCTGACTCCGCCTCAGCACTGACCATTTCGCTCAATATGCTGCGATAAACCGGATGCCCCTTTGTCTTTAAAATCATTAGCGAGAAGGCAACATCCCGGGCGCGCACAGGTGAGCCATCATGAAACCGCGCTTCGGGGCGCAGATCAAACCAATAAACCAGCTTATCGGCCGAGGTGCGCACTTGATGCGCCAACAGGCCATAAGCAGCGCCGGGTTCATCGGCCGAGCCCGCCATCAAACTATCAAAGGTCGCGTCCATGCCCGCCGCGCCATCGCCTTTGAACACATAAATGTTGAAGGTGTCGAAGGTCTCAAAATTCTGATTGCCCGATGTGTTGTAAATCTGAATCATCAAGCTGCCGCCCTTGGGCGCTTTGGGATTCACATAACGGAAATGTTTGAAATCGAGCGCCTCGGCCAATTCACCAAAGGTTGAGAACCCATGGGCTTTTGTCTGGCCGTCTTGTGCCTGCGCCCGCAGCGGCGCTAGCACACCAGCACCCAAAGCACCCACACCTATTCTCAGAGTTGAACGACGCGAATAGTCCATCAGCTTCCCCGCAATGGCGACACGCTCAGCACAGCCTCACATGATTCGGCCTGATTATGTCGCTTTTTTGCAAGCTCGCCAGTCTTTGTCGTCAACAAAGAAAAGGCTGGTCGCCAACAAAGAAAAGGCCGGGCGAACCCGGCCTTGATCACGCAGTGCGAGAGGAAGACTTACTTGGCAGGTATCGGGGCTGGTGCATCTGACAAAGTGCGCAGATAGGCAAGAATATCAGCACGCTTTTTCGCGTCTTTTTCACCGCCATAGGCCATTTTGGTGCCCTTCACATAGCTGGCGGGGGCAGTGATGAATTCATTCAAAGCGTTAAACTCCCAAGCTCCGCCCTTGCCCTTCAAAGCCTCGGAATAAGCAAAATCGAGCCCGGCAACTTTTCGGGTCACCACACCATAAAGCGGCGGGCCAACCTTGGCTGCCCCACCCTTGTCAAAGCTGTGGCAAGTCGCACAGGGCTTCACAAGCCCTTCGCCACGCTTGGCATCAGCCGCTGCAAGAAGGGCCGGCAAGGGTTCTGCCGGAGCTGCTGCAGCTGCAGCGCCGCCATGGCCATGTTCCTCAACCGCGCCGGGCAGGTCATAACCAGCCGCCTTAAGGGGCGCATGCGAGAACAAGCCATCAGAAAACAGGCCCAGACCCATCACAAACAGCAAAGTGCCTAGCACCGCGCCAGATATCTTATTGAACTCAAAGGAATCCATGCCTTTCGGCTCCTGGTTAAATCCAACACTGAGGGTCGGAAAAAGGCTTCCGGCACCGGTTTTCGCCTGCGCATCATTTGCAAGGCGCCTCGAGGCGTTGATTAACCGCTTTGCGCCCCGCTTGGCAACACGTATAAACGAATGAGTTTGATACTTTTTGTCAGCATCCCCGCCGGCCCGCCCGGTCTCGGCCCGGATCGGACAGAGATCCGGAAACCGAATGTCGAACCCCATTGTGCTGGTCCCGGCCCGCTTGGCCTCTACCCGCTTGCCAAATAAGCCTCTGGCAGACCTCCATGGCGAGCCGATGATTGTACATGTCTGGCGCCGGGCGATTGAGGCCGATGTCGGCCCTGTGCTGGTGGCCGCCGATTCCCCCGCCATTGTTGAGGCGATCACGGCCAGAGGCGGTCAGGCTGTTTTGACCGGACTACATCATCAATCCGGCTCGGATCGCATTTTTGAAGCCATCAGCCGCTTTGATCCTGATCAGCGACATGATGTGGTGATCAATGTGCAAGGTGATCTGCCCACCATAGAACCAGCGCCCGTGCGCGCCGCCCTCAAGCCCTTGGACAATCCGCTCGTCGACATCGCCACTCTGGCCTGTGTCATCACCCGCGAAGACGAGCGCACCAATCCCAATGTTGTAAAGGTCGTGGGCACACAGATTGCGCCCGATCTCTTGCGCGCGCTTTATTTCACCCGCGCCAGCGCACCCTATGGGGATGGCCCTTTGCTGCATCACATCGGCCTTTATGCGTATCGGCGTGCCAGCCTCTCGCGCTTCGTCAGCCTGCCACCCTCCCCGCTTGAGCAAAGAGAAAAGCTCGAACAATTAAGAGCGCTCGAAGCTGGACTGCGCATTGATGTCGCGCTTGTCGACACCGTGCCCTTAGGTGTCGATACAGCAGAAGATTTGGAGCGCGCCCGCGCAATTTTAGGACAAAGACAGTGACAACGAAAATTATAGCCTATCAGGGTGAACCTGGTGCCAATTCGCACATCGCTTGCGCTGATGTCTATCCCGACTGGACGCCCATGCCCTGTGCATCGTTTGAAGATGCCTTTGCCGCCATTGCCGATGGCACGGCAAGTCTTGGCATGATCCCGATTGAAAATTCAATCGCCGGACGCGTCGCCGATATTCACCATTTTCTGCCAGCCTCCGGCCTGCACATCATCGGCGAATATTTTCTGCCCATTCATTTTCAATTGATGGCCATCCAATCGGCCTCTCTGCAGACAATCAAATCCGTCTACAGCCATGTGCATGCTCTTGGCCAATGCCGCAAGATCACACGTCAACTCGGTCTCACCCCAATTGTCACAGGCGATACAGCTGGCTCGGCACGTGAAGTGGCGCAATGGAATGATCCCACCCGCGCCTCATTTGCCCCTGCCATGGCGGCCGATATTTATGGCCTGAAAATTCTCGCTCACAATGTGGAAGACGAGACGTATAATACAACGCGCTTTGTCATTCTCTCCAAAGAGCCGCAATGGGCCAAGCAAGGCACGGGACCGATTCTCACCAGCTTTGTCTTTCGTGTGCGCAATGTGGCTGCCGCTCTTTATAAAGCTCTGGGTGGTTTTGCTACCAATGGCGTCAATATGACCAAGTTGGAGAGCTATATGGTGGATGGCGAATTCTCAGCCACCCAATTCCTCGCGGATGTCGAAGGCCATCCTGATGATCCCGCCCTCGCAATGGCGCTGGAGGAACTCGCCTTCTTCTCAAAAGAGGTGCGCATTTTGGGCGTCTATCCCGCCCATCCCTTCCGCGCCACATTCAACCAATCGGCGCAGGATTAAAGGCAGATCATGCGTTTGGCCCATCAAAGCCGGACAAATTAATGGCGCAGGTTCCCTCTGCCCTACCCATCGACTCTGTGCTCCCACAGATCGGCGCGCATCTCGCCAGCCAGAATTCAGCTGTTCTCGTTGCGCCCCCCGGCGCTGGCAAAACCACTCGCGTGCCGCTCTTTCTGCTTGAGCAAGACTTCTGCCGCACCGGCAAGATCATTGTCTTGGAGCCGCGCCGTTTAGCAGCCCGCGCTGCCGCCGAGCGCATGGCCTCCATGCTGGGGGAACAAATTGGCCAGACGATTGGCCTGCGTGTGCGATTGCAATCCAAAATCTCAAATCAGACGCGCATTGAAATCGTCACTGAAGGCGTGTTCACGCGCATGATCTTAGATGATCCCGCGCTGGAGGGCGTGGCGGCGGTCTTATTTGACGAATATCACGAACGCTCGCTGGATGCTGATCTGGGTCTTGCTCTCGCATTGGATGCCCAAAGCGGCTTGCGCGAAGATCTACGTATACTCGTGATGTCGGCCACTCTTGATGGCGCGCGTGTGGCTGGCCTCTTGGGCAAAGCTCCCGTCATTGAAAGTCAGGGCCGCGCTTATCCCATCGAGACACTTTATGTGGGCCGCGATCCTTTGCTGCGCATCGAAGAGCAAATGGTCAAAACCATTATGCAGGCGCTCAATGCGCAAACAGGCTCTTTGCTCGCATTCTTGCCCGGACAAGGCGAAATCATCCGCACTGCAAACTTGTTGAGCGACAAGCTGAAAGATCCTTTGATTGATGTCTGCCCGCTCTATGGCGCCATGGATCGCGAGGCGCAGGATCTGGCAGTGTCACCTGCAAAAACGGGCCGACGCAAAATTGTTCTGGCGACATCCATTGCCGAAACCTCCCTCACCATTGAAGGGGTGCGTGTTGTGATTGATTCTGGCCTCGCCCGCATTCCTCGATATGAACCTGATCTGGGGCTCACGCGGCTTGAAACCGTCCGCGCCTCACGCGCTGCGGCTGATCAGCGTCGCGGACGCGCTGGACGCACCGAGCCCGGCGTGTGCTATCGCCTGTGGGAAGAGGCAGCGACAGGAGCCTTAGAAGCCTTTTCGCCACCAGAAATTTTATCCGCCGATCTCTCCAGCCTTGTTCTCGATCTTGCCGCATGGGGCCTGCGCGATCCCTATACTGTCAGTTGGCTTGATCCGCCGCCCTTAGCAGCGCTCACAGAAGCACGCCTTATGCTGCGTCAGATTGGTGCTTTGGATGACAGCTTCACACTCACCGATCAAGGACGACACATCAGGGCTCTCGCTTTGCCGCCGCGTTTGGCGCGCATGGTTGTGGAGGCGGCCACACAGGGCCAAGCGCAATTAGCCGCCGATCTGGCAGCCACATTGGTGGAACACGGTCTTGGTGGCGATAGTCTTGATTTGAGCGAGCGTGTCGAGCGCTTTGGCAGAGATCGCTCGAAACGCGCCCAAGACGCCCGCAGACTCGCTAATGGCTGGGCGCAGCAGGCTCGGCGCTTTGCCAATGTGCCCGAGGATGAAACGGCTTCCTCTTTAGACAGCGGGCGGCTTATCGCGCTTGCTTATCCCGACAGAATTGCCAAAGCGCGCGGCAAGCCGGGAGAATTTATCATGGCCAATGGCCGCGCCTGTTATGTCGAACCCCATGATCATCTCGCCCGGCAAGATTGGTTGGCAATAGCGGAAATTTCTGGGCGGGCAGCCTCAGCCCGCATTCTGGCGGCCGCACCGCTAACCCTTGCCGAGATAGGCCAAGTGCAGCCCGAGGCTTTGCTCTGGCAAGATGACTTGCAATTTGACAAAGCCAGCGCCGCTTTGCGCGCCAGACGCCTGCGCCGCTTGGGGGCAATCATCATTGCTGAACAGAACCTCGCAGTTCCCTCAACACAGGCGGCTGCAAATATTCTAGCCAATGGAATTGCCAGCCTTGGCATTAAGCGCTTGGCTTGGACGAAAGCGCAAAAGCAATGGCGTGATCGCGTTATGTTTCTGCGTCAGGCTGAAGGGGAGTCTTGGCCCGATCTCTCCGATCAGGCTTTAGCTCTTGATGCAGAAAACTGGCTTGCGCCCTTTATCCTCGGGCGCAGCAGCCTTGCCGACATAAAGCCTGAAGATCTCGACAGCGCTGTGAAAGCTTTGCTCCCTTGGGATTTGACCAAACGCCTTGAGCAGGAAGCGCCCACCCATTACGAAGCCCCGACCGGCTCGCAAATCGCCATTGAGTATGAGACCGATTCAGGCCCGATCTTGGCAATCCGTGTGCAGGAATTATTCGGCCTCTCCCAACATCCAACTCTGGCAGGCGGACGCGTGCCTTTGACCTTGCATCTGCTCTCCCCTGCCCATCGGCCCATTCAAATCACCCGTGATCTGCCCGGCTTTTGGAAAGGCTCATGGTCCGCTGTCAAAACTGAGATGAAGGGCCGCTATCCGCGCCATGTCTGGCCCGATGATCCAGCAGGCGCGCTGCCCACCACACGCGCCAAACCGCGCGGCACATAAAAATTCTGAACTCAGAAATGCAAAACGCGCCGGCAGAGCCGACGCGTTGCAAGGTTCAATCTTTCAGCAAGCTCTCATTCTGGCTCAATGCCAGCAGCCTTGACGATCGGCTCCCATTTGGGAATTTCCGCCTTCAGACGATCATCGGCCTGCTTGCCAGTATCATTCTGAGAAATGGCCCCGACTGTCTCGAGGAACTTTGGTGTTTCCGGCATTGCATTGATCGCCATGAAATAACTCTCAAGCTTGGCGCGCACGAGTTCCGGCGTACCAACGGGCAGATAAGCCGCCCACCAAGGCGCAAATTCATAATCCTTCAATCCAGCTTCCTGCATGGTCGGAACACCAGGGAAACTCGGGCTCTGCACTTTGGTGGTGACAGCGATGGGCTTCAAAGCGCCATTGCGAATCTGGCCAGCTGCAAATGTGCCGTCCATGATCATGAAATCGAGCTGCTGATCGGTGAGATCGCGCATTGAGTCGGGAGCAGTCTTATAAGCCACCGATTTAACGGGCGATCCGGTCATCTGCTTGAACAATTCAGTCGACAGCAGTGCAGTCTGATTGGTGTAGCCATAGAGATTGTCGCCCTTCTTCTTCAGATGCGCGATCACATCTTGCAGATTGTTAAGCGGTGACTTTGGCGACACAACCATTATGAACGTGATCTGCGCAAAGGAGGCAATGGGGGTGAAATCCTTCACCGTATCAAAGCCCGTATCTTTGAACAGATAGCGGCTGCCTGCCATATTGGAATTGGCGACGAACAAAATCGTATAGCCATCTGGCTCAGCGCCCTTCACATAGCGAATAGCAATATTGGAGGTTGCACCCGGGCGATTATCGACAATCACAGGCTGCTTAGCCTGCGCCTCAAGCTGGCGCGCGAAATAGCGACCAAGAATATCCGCGCCGCTACCCGCGGGGAATCCGATCACAACTTTGATCGGCTTGGAGGGATAAGCAGCCTGCGCGAAGGCTGAGCCAGCAAAGGCGCAAACGCCCAAGGCGCCCAGTGCGAGGAATTTTAGAAGTTTTGTAGGAAGTGCCATTTACTTTTCCCTTTTTGTAGTCATGCGATCGAAACGAGATGGAAAAGAGAGATTATTGCGGCTCAATCGCTGCTGCTTTGACAAGCGGCGGCCAAATGTCCGTCTCTTCTTTCTGCAACTTCGCATAGGCCTCTTTACCAGTATAGAACGTCGCTACCGAGCCAACACTTTCGAGGAAGGGCTTGGTTTCAGGCATTGCATTGATCTGTTTAATCAGACCCTCGAGCTTGTCCATGATGGGCTGCGGCGTGCCTGTTGGGGCATAGACTGACCACCAGGGGCTGAAGTCAAAGCCGGGCACACCCGCATCCTTGAGCGGGGGAACATCTGGCAGAGCAGGCATGCGGTCAGCTGTTGTCACAGCCAAAGCCTTGAGCTGATTTTGCTTGATCTGCTGAGTGGCAAAAGTGCCATCCATCACCATGAAATCCAGACTGCCCTGCTGAATGTCGCGCATGGCATCCGCAGTTGTCTTATACGATACCGATTTGGCAGGCATTCCAGTGATCATTTTAATCGATTCAGCCGCCAAAAGACCTGTGGGATTGGTATAGCCAAACAGATTATCCTTCTTGGCTTTCATTTTCGCGACAAGCTCAGGAACTGTCTTGATCTCGGATTTAGGATCGATCACGAGAATAAAAATGATTGACGCGAAGGAAGCGACGGGACGCAATTCCTTCATCGTATCGAAGGGCAAATCTTTGAATAGGAATTTCGAGCCAACAATGCCAGAATTGGCAAGGAATAAAAGATTATAGCCATCCGGCGCTGAAGTTGTGACAGTGCGCGTGGCAATATTGCCGGAGGCACCGGCCTTATTATCGACGATCCAAGATTGCTTAGTCAGCTCTTCGAGTTTGCGGGTGTAATAGCGTGTGAGAATATCCGCCCCTGATCCTGCTGCAAAGCCAATGGTGACGCGCACCGGCTTATCAGGCCAGTTGGTTTGCGCCATTGATTGGCTAGTGAAAGCCATCATGCCCAATGCAGCTGCAATCGTCGCAGGCAAACCGCGTTGCCAAAAACCCATGGCGTTATCCCTCCTATGGTCCGACGCAATTGTGACGCCAGTTCCTAAGCCTCAAGCCTACAATGAAAGATGGGGCAAATAAATAGCAGCCGCCAAAAAAAACGGCGGCCAAACAAAGCCGCTAAGAGAGGAGATAGACAGCATGGGCACACTTGCGCTCAGATTTGCTGATTATTTGCATTCGGACACGCGCTGAACACCTAAGGAACCAGAGAGATGAGCAGAAGGGTTTTTATAAATAACTGATTTATATATACAATATAGCCATCTAGCGATGACTGTGTGCGCTAACTCAAAAGGCCGGGGAAGGGCTCTCCAGACCATACCCGAAACCAAAGCCACACAAGAGCTGAGTCGAATTGTCAGAACCCAGTCGCAAGTCATAAAAGCAAAGTTGCGCTCACACCCCCATACTTATTCACTGCCCACCTCAGTCACCATGAGGCTAGAGGTGGCACTCCGCTCGGTCTGAATTGTTGACCTCTCAAGGTTAGCCACGAAATGGCGGGTGCCCCCTCACTCACGATTGAAGGCTAACCGATAGCACTCAGAATGAGTGCCCATTTCGACTGAGGTTCTGGTCACCCATGCTGTGATCTTTCATGGGCTTGCGATCACGCACTGAGCGTGGCATGAAGCTTGACAAGGTTGGCGAGCAGACGATACTCAAAATCTGCGTGACATATTGAAATAAATATTGTCTTCAACCGCATATCTGAGGC
>CAIVAX010000456.1 GCA_903903935.1 uncultured Hyphomicrobiales bacterium
CGATCGCAAGGCCGCCATAGAAAAGTTTACCAAAGCCAGTGAAGAGCGAGACGCCCAGCTTAAACTCATAGAAGAGAGAAAAAAGCAGGTTGCACGGGATAAACAAGGAGGTTTAGCCAGCGGCGCTCAATCAAAACTTTAGTCTCAAGGCTCTCACCCTCATTGGTGTTCACTCAATTTGCCATCCGCTCTCGCATGAGAAGGCCAAGGGCCTTAACAGGATGAACGCCGGCCCCTCATCAGTCAGATGGTCGTTACAAGGATAAGCTTAAGAAAAAACATTTCACAGTCTGACTTAACATTAGGTCCTTCAGACGTGATCGCCGCATTGTCAGCGCCCTAGCGAGCCTTCGCGAGGGCGCTTTGCGTATATATCTTCAGATCACCAGAATGGTTTAGATTAACTCAAGTCAGCAGATTCATCACAAGATGCTTTTGCGATGAGCTGGGCGGAGTCAAAGATGGAGTTCTCAAAGTTTTCGCTCATCTTGCCGCCCTACAGAATGTATTATCTATTGAGTGATCACAAAAATGAGCCATGCATAAAAGTTGAGAGATCGGACTCAACTCATCCTAATAACGTCCTGTCAGGCTGACATCATTCGAAGTTGGAGTTTTGTCATGCATTCATTGTCCCGTCTCACATTCACTCTCATTGTGTTAACCACCTCAGCCTCCATCGCGCAGGCGCAAAATGCAGAACCAAGAGGCTTGAAAGGATAAGGCTCGGCCGTCCAGTCCATGACGGGTTCAGGCCCAAGCAGCAAGCCATCTAATCCTGTCGCACAACCAGCCACACTTGGCGCTAGCACAGGAGGCGCGGGTGTAGCGACATTCCCGACCGCGAGTGGCAATGCGGGAGGTTCTCCCCCTAATCCCAGCCGGGCAAATGTCTTGAGTGAAAAAAGGGATTTCAGGATGCTGTGCAAAACTTGCGTCAGGATCGTCGGGCTGTAGAAGCTGATCGGGCTCAATTGCAGGCTGATCGCCGCTCCGGCAATAAAGAGGCCTTGGCAGCAGATAAACAGAAATTGCAGGCAGATCGTAAAGCAACACATGAGGCGCGCCAAACTGCAATGAAAGAGCGCCAAGAGTTACATCAGGCCCGTGAGAAAGCCCATGAAGAGCATGCTGCAGGCCGTGACCACAGAGGCGATGGACATCAACCGATATGGCGTGACAAGCAAGGAGGTGGAGGAAGTGGAGCTAATCCTCAATCACAAGCACAAAGGCCCGGTCCTCAACAAGGCAATGGGGGACAAGCTAATGGCAAACCGCAATTTGCCAATGGTCAAAATACACATGGCGGACCTCAGCAGGGTAACCATCCTGCCCCTATGACGGGAGGTAGCGGACACAGAGGCCGCGCCTGAGAAGAGCGCAAGCTCGTTGCCTCTCCCTTTCACTCGGCTGAATTCCATTCCGCCTTAACCGCCTCAATGTAAGCACCATAGCGACCCTTCGCTATGGCGCTTCGTGCACCTGCCATCAAATCCTGATAATAAGCCAGATTAACCCAGGTCAGCAGCATCATGGCAAGAATCTCCTCGGATTTGACGAGATGATGCAAATAGGCGCGCGAATAATCGCGCGCGGCTGGGCAAGAGGAGCTGGCATCGAGCGGACGGGGATCATCAGCATATTTGGCATTGCGCATATTCATCCGCCCAAATTTTGTATAGGCCTGACCATGCCGGCCTGCTCTTGTGGGCATGACGCAATCAAACATATCCACGCCGCGTGCGATGGATTGCAACAAATCATCGGGCGTGCCCACACCCATCAAATAATGTGGCTTATGCGCCGGCAGATGCGGCATCACCTCTTCAATCATCGCCAGCATCACATCTTGCGGCTCGCCCACAGCAAGCCCACCAATGGCCAGACCATGGAAGTCCATATCCGCAAGCGCTTTGGCGCTTTCTTGGCGCAAAGCCGGCACAGCACCGCCCTGCACAATGCCAAAAATGGCTCGACCCGGCTCGCCGCCAAAGGCTTTGCGTGAGCGCTCAGCCCAACGCAATGACAGACGCATAGCGCGCTCGGCCTCTTCATCCGTGCAAGGGAGCTTCACGCATTCATCAAATTGCATCTGAATATCCGAGCCCAGCAGGCCTTGAATCTGCATGGAGCGCTCGGGCGTCAGCACATGGCGCGAGCCATCAATATGCGATTGGAAGGTGACGCCATTCTCATCCAGCTTGCGCAATTTGGCCAGCGACATGACTTGAAAGCCACCGGAATCGGTGAGAATGGGATGTGACCAATTCATGAATTTATGCAGGCCACCCAATTGGGCGATGCGCTCTGCCCCGGGCCGCAACATCAAATGATAAGTATTGCCCAGCACAATATCAGCGCCCAATTGTCTGACCTGATCGGGATACATCGCCTTGACAGTTGCCGCCGTGCCCACAGGCATAAAGGCAGGTGTGCGGATTGTGCCGCGCGGCATGGAAATCTCGCCTGTGCGTGCTGCGCCATCTGTCGCATGAAGGGTGAATTTAAAATCCTGTGACACGGGTTTAACTATCCTTGCTGCCCAGAATGGCTAGTTTCTGGATGCGATAAAGGGCCTGATCTTGATCATTCCAATGGATGATAAAGCGCTCACCCACTTCAATGCGCGCTTGGCGTAAATTGGTGCGCCAAGCTTGCGCCTGTTGATTGGATTGAGTGTGCGTAAGCGCCTTGGCGCAATCCATGCGCCCATCAGGGCGCAAGATGAAAGGCAGACAGTCCTTGCCATCCATATCCAAGGCACCAAAGACTGACCATGAACCGATCATACGATGAGTGGCGCGATCAAGGCGCAGATCAATGGTCATGGCGCTTTGAGTGGGATCATCTTCCCAAATCGCCAGTAAGCGCACATCGCAGAGATCGAGGGACGTACTCATCACGCCTCCCCTGAAGGACGATCAGCCCGAAACAAGAGACAGGCATCACCATAGGAATAAAAGCGATAGCGCTGCGCAATGGCCTGCGCATAAGCCGATGTCATGCGCTGCAATCCAGCAAAAGCGCTGACCAACATAAAGAGCGTGGAGCGCGGCAGATGAAAATTTGTCATCAGAACATCAACAGCGCGAAACTGATATCCAGGCGTGATTAATATGGCAGTCTCATCGGCAAAAGGCTGGATCTTGCCATTGGCATCTGCTGCACTCTCCAAAATGCGCAGCGAGGTTGTGCCGACCGCACAAATGCGTCCGCCCGAGGCGCGGATGTGATTGAG
>CAIVAX010000457.1 GCA_903903935.1 uncultured Hyphomicrobiales bacterium
GGTGATCATGCTCATTTTGGGTGTTTTGCGGCTGGCCCCTCCGGGGCGGCCCTTTCTTTTTGCGCCCGTCCTCTATCCCGTGATCACAGTGTTCTATAATGCCCTCACCATTGGGCGTAATCGACTGGGCACGCCGGGCATGCTGATCATGGGGCTCCAAATGGTGCAGACCAATGGGGCAAGGGCCAATGCTCTCAATGGCGCAGCTCACGCTCTCTTCTTCTATCTCAGCATTATTCTGGCTACGCCTTTGATCCTGATGATTGGGATCAAATCCCCGACAAAGCGCTTTGTGCATGATCGGCTGGCAGGTGTGCTATTGACCCTGCAGGCAATTCCTGAAAGCTAGGACTATCATGTATTATGAGCCCGGCCGCGATCAGACCCCAGACCTCTTTCAACCCCTGCCCGATCTGCCGGAGGCTGCTTTTGAGGGCGTGCGGACACGACGAATTTTAGCCATTGGAATTGATCTGGTGTTCATTACCCTCATGACCATTCCCCTCGGGTTTCTTCTCATTTTTATGGGATTTCCGACCTTGGGGCTGACTTGGCTGTTTTTGCCTGTCCTCTACCCCCTGATAGCGCTCATCTATAATGGCCTGAGCATATCAGGGCCGCGCCGGGCCACTCCGGGCATGTATCTGATGGATCTGGAAATGCGGCTGACCAATGGCGCGCCCGTGCCTTTCCTGCTGGCTGCGATCCATGCGGTTCTCTATTATGTCAGCTGGATTCTCACGCCGTTCATTTTAGCCGTCAGCCTGTTCACAAGGGGCAAAAGGTGTTTGCATGATATCCTCTCCAATATTGTGATTATCCGCCGCCCCATTTGAATTTTACTCTGCGCAACCGTCAGGTAATGATGATCTGACATTCTCTGTCCCAGCCCATCTTAAGTGTGCGAGCCCTGATTGACCCGAGAACCCCGCGACGCCCCGCAATTCTATCTGACCGCGCCGGCCCCCTGCCCCTATTTACCCGGGCGGGAGGAACGCAAGGTCTTTACCCATTTGATTGGGCGGCGCGCCGCAAGTCTCAATGACACGCTCACAGAATCTGGTTTTCGTCGCTCGCAAACGATTGCCTATCGTCCTGCTTGCGAAAATTGTCGGGCCTGCCTGTCAGTGCGTGTGGTGGTCGATGACTTTCGCCTCTTGCGCAATTTGCGCCGGGTCTATGACGCCAATCAGGATTTGATCGGCTCCATGCAACCAGCCGATGCCAATTCCGAGCAATATGCTTTGTTCCGCAGCTATCTCGAAGCCCGCCACCATGATGGCGGCATGGCGGATATGAGCATGCTTGATTTTGCGATGATGATTGAAGACTCGCATGTGAATACTCGCATAGTCGAATATCGCCGCCGCGGCCCTGATAGCTTTATCACCGGCAAAGGCACAGGCCCGCTGATTGGACTGGCTTTGACCGATGTTCTGCATGACGGCTTATCGATGGTCTATTCCTTCTATGACATAGAGGAACACGAGCGCTCTTTAGGCACATTCATGATCCTTGATCATATTGAGCGCACCCGCCGCCTTGGCCTGCCCTATCTCTATTTGGGATATTGGGTCGAAGGATCACAGAAGATGGATTACAAGGCGCGCTTTCGCCCGCAAGAGCGCCTTGATCTGGGTGGCTGGAACCGCGTCGATTGAACGTTGAAACGTGCGGCCCCATCCGCTCATCCAGCCTAGCCA
>CAIVAX010000458.1 GCA_903903935.1 uncultured Hyphomicrobiales bacterium
GCCAATCAATAATTGGGTCGAAATGCAAAGGATTGTTCAGGCTTCGGCAGAGGTCCCTCTGACTTTCGTGCTGCGTCGAGACAATAAAGAGATATCCACGATTGCCACACCGCGTCAGCGGGATCTTGAAACAGGCTTTGGCAAGAATAGGGCAGGGATGTTGGGCGTCAGTGCCTCTAGCTTGCCTGAAGATTGGATCAAGCAGGACATGGGGCTTAAAGAGTCTCTCTCGGGTGCTTTTGGGGAGACTTGGTTCATCATTTCCCGCACCAGCTCCTATGTCGGTGGGATATTTACTGGCCGGGAAACTACGGAACAGATCTCAGGCCCGATTCGGATTGCCGAAGTCTCTGGCAAGGTTGCCAAGGTGGGCATGATGGCCCTGTTGAACCTTGCGGCGATTTTGTCGGTCAGCATTGGTCTGATCAACCTGGTGCCGATTCCCATGCTCGATGGCGGCCATCTTTTATTCTATATTTTCGAGGCCATAATGGGCCGCCCGCTGAGTGAGAGAACTCAGGAGCTTGGTTTTAAAGTCGGGATTGCTTTGGTCGGTGGCTTGATGCTCTTTGCCACCTTCAATGACATCATTCATTTTACAAAGATTTAACCATAGTCTGCACAATTGGGGCTCAGTCTCGTCCCCAAGGCATCTTGGAGGGGTAAAAACCTCTCCAAACTGCAAATCTGTGTTTGCAGCTTTTCTTAAAACAGGTAGAAGTCTGCTAGAGCTTGTCAAAGGCTGGGTCAGGTTCCTCGAAACTCCAATTTGGAGCCATGAGGGGACTGAAAGGTGACGAAAGTCACACCTGCCAGGATTGGGGATCTGATTTCTGATGGTTATTTCAACCGCGCATTCTTTCCGGCCCGTCAGCGCCCTATTTGCGTCCGGCCTTTTGATCCTCTCGACTTTGGGGGCTTTTGCCCAGTCCATTGTGGTGCAGGGTAGCCAGCGGGTCGATGCTGAGACCATCAAGGCCTATTTCCCCGGCACAGATCAGGCAGCCGTAGCTCAGGGCGTCAAAGAACTGAACGCAACGGGCATGTTCTCCAGCGTCAAAACCAGCCGCAATGGCTCTCAGCTTATCATCTCTGTGATTGAGAATAATGTGATCAACCGCGTTGCTTTTGAAGGCAACAGCAAGCTCAAGAGCGATGTGCTGGTCTCGGAAGTGCAGACACGGGCGCGCGGCTCTTACAATGATGCGACGGTTAAGTCCGATATTGAGCGCATTCAGGAAATCTATCGTCGCGGTGGCCGCGCTGCTGCAACTGTCACATCCCGCACCGTTGCTCTGCCCAATGGCCGCATCGATGTTGTCTTCACCATTGATGAAGGTGACAAGACGGGCGTGAAGTCGATTGAATTTGTCGGCAATCAAGTCTTCTCCTCCTATCGCTTGCATAATCTGATGCAGACGACAGAGATGAATCTCTTCTCCTTCTTTAAATCGACAGATGTCTATGATCCGGACAAAATTGCTGCCGATCAAGAAGCCATTCGCCGGTTTTATCTCAAGAATGGCTATGCTGATTTCCGTATTGTGAAATCAGATGCACGTTATGATACAGCCCAAAAGGGCTATAACGTCACCATTACGGTTGAAGAAGGCGCGCAATATAAGGTTGGCTCGGTCAATCTGGAATCGCGTCTGCGCGATCTGTCTGCTGAGGCTTTGAAACCATCCGTGAAGCTTGCCACTGGCGAGGTTTACAATGGTGACCTTGTCGAAAAGACGATTGACTCCCTCACACGTGAAGTCGCCCGTAAAGGCTATGCCTTCTCGCAAGTGCGCCCACGTGGTGATCGGGATGCAGCAACGGGCCAAATCAATCTGACCTTTGTCGTCGATGAAGGTCCGCGCGTTTATATTGAACGCCTGCTGGTGCGCGGCAATACGCGCACACGTGATTATGTGATCCGCAGAGAATTCGATATTGGCGAGGGTGATGCTTACAATCGTGCGCTGATTGATCGCGCCGAGCGCCGCCTGAACAATTTGGGCTTCTTCAAAAAGGTCAAGATCACCAATGAACCCGGCAGCTCGCCTGATCGTGTGGTTGTTGTTGTTGACGTCGAAGATCAGTCAACCGGCTCGTTTGGAATTTCCGGCGGCTATTCAACATTGGATGGCTTTATTGCCGAAGTCTCGGTCACGGAGACAAACTTCTTGGGTCGCGGCCAATATGCCAAGGCTGCAGCGACCATTGGCCAGCATTCACGCGGCGTTGATTTGTCCTTTACCGAGCCCTATTTCCTCGACACCAGAATGTCGGCAGGTCTGAACCTGTTCTCAAAGCAATCTGATGCGTCGAGATATGCCTTCTATAAGAACTTCATCACCGGTGGTTCGCTCACTTTGGGTGTGCCTCTGACGGACGAAGTCTCTTTCTCGCCGCGCTATACGGCTTACACATCGAAGGTGACGATCCCCAACGATAAATATCAGCCTTATAATGACTGTAAGTTCCCTGTCGTCGGGGTCACGCCGGGCACTGTGGGTTCACCCTATCCCAATCCTGCAAGCCCCTCGCAATCCCCCTATACCTGCGTGACCAATGGTGAAGCCTCGCTTGCCATTCAGGAAGTTCTGGGCACGCGCTTTGCCTCGCTGGGTGGCTATGCGCTCAATTACAATACGCTCGACAATATGCGGAACCCGACATCTGGCATGTTTGCTGAAATCCGTCAGGATGTCGCTGGTCTGGGTGGCAATGCCCGCTTTGTTCGCACCTCGACCGATGTGCGCTATTATTATCCCATTAGCGATGACATTGTTGGCTTTGTCCGTGGACAGGCTGGTAATATGTTCTCCTATGGCGGCGATAAATTGCGCCTGACAGATAACTTCAATCTTGGCCCCAGTCTCGTGCGTGGCTTTGCTCCAGCTGGTATTGGCCCGCGTGATACATTCACCGGTGCAGGCTTGGGTGGCACAACCTATGCCGGCGGCACAGTTGAAGTGCAATTCCCCATCTTTGGCCTGCCCAGAGAGCTGGGCCTGAAGGGTGCTCTGTTTGCCGATGCCGGTACATTGTTCGGCTTTAAGGGCCGTACTAACTTCGGCACGCTCGCTTATCCAGCTTGCGGTCCTCAGTATAACGGCAATGGCACACCCATTAGCGCAACCAATCCCAATGGCGGCTATGCTGTTATGATGGGCTCTTGCTTGAATGTGGTCGACTCTAAGGCTCTGCGCTCATCCGTGGGTGGCAGTGTTCTGTGGTCATCGCCACTGGGTCCGATCCGCTTCGATTATGCTTTTGCTCTGTCAAAGGCAAAAAACAAGACCTTTGCTGACGGCACTGTTGGCGGTGGCGACATCACACAGGCCTTCCGCTTCTCTGGCGGTTCTACCTTCTAAGCAATTTTCATCAGGGCTGTGTGACAGCCCTGATGACCGCACGCGGTGCGGATTAACTTCACTGCGCCTGCCAGATGCGCTCAGCGGGCTAGGCGACTGGATCATGCATGAGCGAACCTGTCTTCTTCAAGCCTGCCTGCCATCCCACCATAGCTGATTTGATCGCTTGGACGGGGGCCAAGATTTGGACGGCCAATACGAGCGGTGAAAGCGCTGACCTGACCCGGCAAGTTCATAATGTCGTACCCTTGGATCAGGGTCGTGATGGCGATCTGGTTTTTCTCGACAATCCCAAATATGCGACAAGTCTGGCCAAGACCAAAGCGACCGCCTGTTTTCTCGCTCAGCGCTATGCCAATCAGCTTCCATCCCAAACAATTGCGCTGATTTCGCCAGAGCCCTATCGCGCCATTGGCATTGTCCTGCAGAAAATGTTTCCTGCCGCTGTCCGGCCGGGCTCCTTGTTTGGAACGACTGGCGTTGCCCCAGGAGCTTTTGTTCACCCGGAAGCGCGCCTTGAGGAAGATGTAACTGTTGACCCCGGTGCTATCATTGGTCCGGGTGCTGAAATCGGCTCCGGCTCAGTGATCGGTCCCTATTGCGTGATCGGCCCTGAGGTGCGCATTGGCCGCGATTGCAGTTTGGGCGCTGGTGCAACTCTGACCCATGCTTTGATCGGAGATCGCGTCATCATTCATCCGGGCGTCAAAATCGGTCAGGATGGCTTTGGCTTTGCGATGGGCCCGCGCGGTCATTTGAAAATGCCACAGATTGGCCGTGTAATTATCCAGAATCACGTCGAGATCGGCGCCAACACCACAATCGATCGCGGCGCTAATCGCGATACAGTGATTGGGGAAGGCACCAAGATCGATAATCTTGTTCAGATCGGCCATAATGTTATCATCGGCCGCCATTGCGTGATTGTTTCGCAAGTGGGCATTTCTGGCTCGACCGAGATTGGTGATTTTGTCGCCATTGGGGGGCAGGCCGGTTTGGCGGGACATTTGCGTATTGGCACGGGCGCTCAGATTGGCGCGCAATCAGGCGTGATGAATGATATACCAGCAGGCGAGCGCTGGGGCGGTTCACCCGCGCGGCCCATGCGCGCTTTTTTCCGCTCTATTGCGGCTTTGGATCGACTTGCTGTCTCGCCCGCCAGTGAAAAGACGAAACAAGAAGAGAGCTAATCGGCTCGCAGATCAGCGCGCTCGCGCTCCCTATAATAGAGTCCTTGGAGGTTTGAGGAAAGGTCGATGGATCAACCAGCACCCACACACACATTAGATCATGTCGCTATTTTGGATGTGCTCAGGCTATTGCCGCATCGCTATCCCTTTTTGCTCGTTGATCGCATCAAGGACATCAATGGCGATGACAGTGCTATCGGCATTAAAAATGTGACCTTCAATGAACCGCAGTTCCAGGGCCATTTTCCAGAAAGCCCTGTCATGCCGGGCGTCTTGCTGATTGAAGGCATGGCGCAAACAGCTGGCGCCATCTGTGTGCATGCGCTTAAAGCGCGCCGACCTAAGCTGGTTTATTTCATGACGGTTGATAAAGCGAAATTTCGCAAGCCCGTCGTGCCCGGTGATCGTGTCGAGTTTCATATGAAGAAACTCAATCAGCGCCGCAATATGTGGTGGTACAGCGGCAAGGCTATGGTCGATGGCCAATTGGTCTGCGAGGCCGAGCTTAGCGCCATGTTGGTGATGGATGAAGGAACAGGCGCATGAGTGCGCATCAAGCGACATTCATTCATCCTCAGGCCTGCGTTGAGAGCGGCGCGCAATTGGGTGAAGGCGTGCACATCGGCCCCTTTTGCCATGTCGGCGCACAGGTTGTGCTGGGCGAAGGCGTCAATCTTGTCTCGCATGTTGTCGTTGCCGGCGATACGCAGATTGGGGCTGGTACGCGCATCTTTCCTTTTGCTTCGATTGGCCATGAACCCCAAGATTTGAAATTTAAAGGTGAGAAATCCATCCTGCGCATTGGCGCCCAATGCACCATTCGCGAAGGCGTCACCATGAATCCCGGTACAGAAAGTGGCGGGCTCATCACCAGCGTGGGTGACTCCTGTACGTTTCTCGCCAATTCGCATGTCGCGCATGATTGCCGCATGGGCAGCCATGTTATTTTGTCGAATAATGTCATGCTCGCAGGCCATACACGCATTGGCGATTATGTGATCTTGGGCGGCGGCGCTGCCGTGCATCAATTCGTGCGCATTGGCGCTCACGCCTTCATTGGCGGACTGGCCGGCATTGAGAATGATGTCATTCCCTATGGCATGGCTCTTGGCAATCGTGCGGCTTTGGCCGGGCTTAATCTCATCGGCCTCAAACGTCGCGGCTTTTCGCGCGAAGCTATTCATGATCTGCGCCGCGCTTATCGTCTGCTCTTTGCTGCAGAGGGCACATTGAAAGAGCGCGTGGAAGATGTCGCAGGTGAATTTGCCAGCCATCCGCAAGTGCATGAAATTCTCGATTTCATCCGCGATGGGGGCGATCGCTCTTTATGCGTGCCGCGCGATGTGAAGGACAATGCGGCGTGATCTTCGCGGCGCAGACAGAGCCATCCTTATCTGTGGCGCCGCATATTTGTGTGCTGGCAGGTGAAAGCTCAGGCGATCATCTGGGCGCAGGTCTGATAGAAGCTTTGCGCCAAGCTCATCCCTCTTTGCGCGTCAGCGGTGTGGGTGGCCCGTTCATGCAGGCGGCGGGTTTGACCTCGCTCTATCCCATGTCGGATCTCTCGGTGATGGGCCTATTGCCAGTGCTTGCGCGCCTGCCGCTGATCTTGCGGCGCTTGAATGAAACGGTCCAAGCCATCCTAGCCCAACCGCCAGAGTGTCTGGTGATTATTGATAGTCCCGATTTCACGCATCGTGTCGCCAAACGTGTGCGCCAACATTTGCCGCATCTGCCGATCATTGATTATGTCAGCCCCAGTGTTTGGGCGTGGCGGCCGGGCAGGGCGCGTAAAATGCGCGCTTATATTGATCATGTTCTGGCTGTGCTGCCCTTTGAACCCGAGGCTCATCGTCGCCTCTCTGGTCCACCATGCACTTATGTCGGTCATCCGCTGATTGAAA
>CAIVAX010000459.1 GCA_903903935.1 uncultured Hyphomicrobiales bacterium
GCTAAATTGGCTGATCCCGCTATTAAATCGCGGTTAGCGAGCAAAATGTACATTGTCGATGATGGCAGCGGCCTCACTCAGGCCAATGTCGATAAGATCAGAGATGTTTTGGGTAGTGTGAAGGGTATTAACATCACCAAGCCGGTCACCAGTGCACAATATTATTATTTAAAATCTCCCACACCAGCATTGCCGATTGACGGGACGATTTCTGTTGTTGACACAGCCTCCAATCTACTCGCGCAGAAGGCGGGCCTGGTGAATATTTTGTCTGGACCGAAATCTCCCAATTTGGGCTCGATTGATGTCACAGGCGCATTTTCGGTTAGCGATGCGTTGGATATTGGGAACTCGCAACTCATCAATTATATTTCTACCGGCCTGCGCATTGCCGACACCAAAGCTCAAATTGTTGCGCAAAAGACTCAATTGGAAACTCTTGCCAACACCGGCAAGATCAGATCTTTGCAAGCTAATGATAGCAGTGATGCGGAGCTCAAAGCAGCGCTTGGCACATCGTCACTGAACGATCTGGTGTTTACGCCCTCATAGGGGCTCAGCCTTTGCATAGGGACCAAGCCTTTGCATAAAGCCCGAGCCTTTGATGATCTAGCGCTCTGTTGTGCGGGTGATCAGAGCTTCAATCTGTGCCGCATGCTTGTCCATATAGATCTGGAACCAAGGCGTATAAAGCTCTGGGTGCAGCTTCATCTCTGTCAGGATGGCCTCAGCAGTGAGCCAGCAATGATCGCTGACTTCGTCGGCATCAGGATTGATCGGCCCCTCATAAAAGCCACCAAAGACATGAACAATTTCATGCTCTATCAAATCGCCAACTTGCGCACGATATTCAGTGACAAAGAGCGGCGATAAAGCTGTCGTCAGACCCATTTCCTCGCTCAAGCGGCGATGAGCGGCATCAAGCGCATCTTCACCCGGGCGCGGATGGCTACAACAGGCATTTGTCCATAGGCCACCCGAATGATATTTGCCCAGCGCCCGCCTTTGCAGCAGGATCTCACCTTTTGAATTGGTGATCAGCACAGAAATCGCTCGATGACGCAGGCCCATTTGATGGGCCGAGAGTTTGGACTGCGTGCCAATGGCATGGTCCGTCTCGTCGACGAGGATCACATCATCGAGATGATTACTCATGATGCGACTCGTCCCATAGCAGAGCGTCAAGTCTCATGGCCAGCGCACCCGCGGCGGCATCGAGGAGAGAATGGAGTCCACATTGCCGCCTGTGCGCAAACCAAAGATTGTGCCGCGATCATAGAGCAGATTGAATTCGACATAACGACCACGACGGACTTCTTGCTCATGGCGATCTTGCTGCGTCCAGGGCGTAGTCAAATTGCTGCGCACGATCGAATCATAAATCTTGACGAAGGTGCTGCCCACATCCTTGGTAAAGGCGAAATCCTCATCCCAATTTGAATTCTGCGCATCATTGCCGCTGTTGAGATAATCATAGAAAATGCCGCCTATGCCACGCGGCTCATTGCGATGTTTGAGATGAAAATATTCATCGCACCAGTTTTTATAGCGAGGATAATCGGCCACATTAGCATGACGGGCGCATGTTCCCTGCATTGCTGCATGAAACGCTTGTGCATCCTCATCCTCTTGCACGCGGCGGCGATCCAGCACAGGTGTCAGATCAGCCCCGCCGCCAAACCATGCTTTGGACGTCACAACAAAGCGCGTATTCATATGCACCGTTGGCACATTGGGATTCCAGGGATGAGCAATCACCGAAAAGCCGGAGGCCCAGAAATTAGGATCCTGATCCGTGCCGGGAATCTGCTTGGCAAATTCTGGCGCGAAAGTCCCAAAGACCGTGGATGTGTGCGCGCCCATTTTTTCAAAAACACGGCCATGCAGCATGGCCATACGGCCACCACCACCGGGCGCACCATCATGATTGGTGCGCGACCATTGTGTCAGCTCAAAGCGTCCCGGCTCTTTCGCCTCATCCGCAAAAGGACCGCTAGCCTCGCGCTCAATCGTCTCGATGGCGCTGATCAATTGCATTTGCAAATCTTCAAACCAATGTCTGGCTTTGGCTTGTCGGTCTGCGAGAAGGGCTGTGTCCATCATGGTCTGTCCAATGAAATAAATGCCGTCGGCTGAGATTGACTAGCCGCCCCGGATGCGACGCAGTAAATGCTCGACATGGGCAATGGGCGTGGGCGGCAGAATGCCGTGACCCAGATTAAAAATATGCGCCCGATCAGCAAAGGCAGTCAGGATGCGATCTATCGCCTCATCAAGCCCGCGCCCGCCTGCCAGCAAAGCCAAAGGATCAAGATTGCCCTGCACCACAAGCTGGCGATCAATATGGGCTGCGGCCCAAGCCGGATCAATCGATGTATCAAGCCCTAAAGCGTGAATATCCTGATTGGCCTCGAAGCGGGGCAGATTAACCCCTGAGCCACGCGGGAAAGCAATGATCTTGGCATGGGGAATTTGCGCCCGCACGCCTTTGGCTATCGCCAGAACAGGGGCAAGGCACCAACGTTCAAATTCAGCAATCGGCAAAACACCGGCCCAGCTATCAAAGATCTGCACAGCCTGGGCGCCTGCCTTTAATTGCTGCACCAGATGTTCAATCGAGACGGTGACCAAGCGATCAATCAGAGCTTGGAACACCTCAGGCTGTTCATAGGCAAAGCGCCGTGTTGGCGCTTGATCCGATGTGCCCTGACCTGCCACCATATAAGTGGCGACAGTCCAAGGCGCGCCACAAAAGCCAATCAAAGCCACTTCGGCCGGCAGGCGCGAGCGCACAATCTCCACGGCTTCATAAACACGCGCCATTTTGCTTTGATCGGCGCTCTCGCGCAGTGCTTTTAAATCAGCTGCGTTGGCAATGGGGGTTAATCTTGGCCCCTCACCTGTTTCAAATCTTACATTCTGGCCCAGAGCATCCGGCACAACCAGAATATCGCTGAACAGAATCGCCGCATCAAAACCAAAACGCTCAATGGGCTGAACAGTGGCTTCGCTGGCTAATTTGGGATCATAGCAAAAATCAAGAAAGGAGGGCGCCTTGGCGCGCAATTCGCGATATTCGGGCAGATAGCGCCCCGCCTGTCGCATCAACCAAACGGGTGGTGTGGCCTCAACATGTCCGTCAAGTGTGGCAAGGAATTTATTGCGAGACTGCGAACTCATGATCGGCCTATTTCTCTGGATTAATTAATGTGTCATGCGATAGGGCAGAACATCAGAGGGCATGTCGCTCAAAATCTGCTCAGCCGCTTGTTGGCCTAGCGCAGCGCCCGCCTCCTTGGCGCCTTCGCGGGCAATCTGATAGCTCGCACTGCCATCGGTGCGCAGAACCATGCCACGAAATGTCAGGCGCTCGCCCACAACTTCGGCCAAACCGGCGATGGGAGTTTTGCACGATCCATCAAGCACAGTGAGAAAGGCGCGCTCAGCTGCAAGCGCGTAGCCGGTGGCGGCATCCAATATGGGTGCTACTCTGGCTTGGCTGGCGTGATCATCCGTGCGCAAGGTCAGGCCAATGGCGCCTTGGCCAATGGCGGGAAGAAAATCATCAGTTGGCAGCAGGCTTGTGGCTCTTTGTGCCAGGCCAAGGCGTTTGAGGCCCGCATAGGCTAAAAGCGTTGCGTGCACTTCACCGCTTTCAGCTTTGCGCAAGCGTGTCTCCACATTGCCGCGCAGCAGCACAATTTGCAGATCAGGCCGCAAACGCAAAGCCTGCGCCTGTCGCCGCAAAGAGGCAGTGCCTAAAATGGCCCCTTGCGGCAGATCCATAAGATTGGTCGCGCTGGCGCAGATGAAGGCATCGCGCACATCCTCGCGCGGCAAATAGCCGGGCACGCTAATGCCCTGCGGCATTTGAGTTGGCAAATCCTTGGAGGAGTGAACCGCAATATCGATCTCACCCTTCAACATGGCCTGATCGATTTCGCGCGTGAACAGACCTTTGCCGCCCACTTCGCCCAGCGGACGATCTTGGATGAGATCACCTGTGGTTTTGATGATCACAATCTCGAAGCTGTGCGGATCGCAGTGATGCGCTTGCGCTAAAAGGGCTTGCACCATATGCGCCTGAGCCAGCGCCAAAGGCGAGCCGCGGGTTCCAATTTTCATCACAACATCAGGCATGGGTTCGGGTAAGCTCCAGACACACCAAAGTGTCGTAATCGCCCCCCGTCTCCGGCGCAAGTCCCCCAGCCTATACCTTCGGCACAGACCCTCTGGCGCAGATCCCTTCACCGGGCTAATCTTGCTGCAAGGCAATATAGACAGGGGGAAAGAATGTCCGGCTCACAAACTAAGCCTTTAGCAGGTGGAGCCAGAGCCTTCGGGACGAGCGATTTGATCGTCAGCCGTCTGGGCTATGGCGCGATGGAATTATCAGGTCCCCCACGGGCGCGGGATCTGCCTGAAGCGGAGGTGATCAGCTTCATCCATGCGCTGGCCGATCATGGCATGCCCTACATCGACACATCGATTGACTATGGCCTCAGCGAGACTTTGATTGGCAAGGCTCTGATTGGCCGACGCGCAAATTATATTCTGGCCTCCAAATGTGCCTGTCAGGCCGGCCTCCCCATCGGCGAACATGGCGAAAGCCACGTCTATAGCGCGCAAAATGTGATTGCGGGTGTGGAGCAGAGCTTGCAGCGCCTGCGCACCGATTATCTTGATGTCGTGCAGGTCCATGGCAATCCAACCCGCCGGGAATTGGAAGAGGGCGGCGTGATCGAGGCGCTGCTCGGCCTACAAAAAAGGGGTCTTGTCAGATATTTTGGCATTTCCTCCCGCCTGCCCTTGCTGGCCGAATTTGTCGATTTGGAGGCTTTCACGGTCTATCAAGTGCCTTATTCTGCCTTGCAGAGAACCAATGAAGCTGTGATTGAAA
>CAIVAX010000460.1 GCA_903903935.1 uncultured Hyphomicrobiales bacterium
AGGGTCCGCCGCGACCATAGCTTTTGCGTGTACTGGCAAAGATGGTCTCAAGCCGAGCTACATCCTGCAATGCCTCTGGTGTGAGCTCGCGGGCCTTGACGGGACGACGAAAGATGGTGGGGCAATGTTGACGCAGAGGCTGAAAACCTGCATGCATTTCTGCACAGAGCGAACGGGCCAAAGCGCGGGCGGCTTTATTTTTGGGCCAGATTTTTTTCTGCGGATATTTCTCAGCAATATATTCAATCACCGCAATGGATTCATAGGCCAGCACATCGCCATCCTTGAGCGCAGGCATTTTTCCTGTTGGCGAATGTTTCAGCATTTTCTTTTTTGAGTCGGGCCGCGCCATGGGAATGGTGACCTCTTCAAAAGGAATGCCCAATGTTGCCATTAGCAGCCAGGGCCGCAGGGACCATGAGGAATAGGCTTTATTAGCAATGTAAAGTGTGACCGGCATGGCGGGCCTCGTTTGATTCGTCAGCGCTTGGATTATAGCCTGTTCAAGACAGGCATGTGAGATCAGGCTCTAAGTTTTCATGTTCCAAGGTTTGAGGTCAGAGACAATTTGCACCGGCAGAATGAGACGCGAGGGGTGCTCTGCATCCATAAACACAGTGTTGATCGCCACACGCGGCAGCCGGCCCTCGCCCTCCGGCTCATAGGAATTGGGGTTCACATCATATTTGGGGAAATTGCTCGATGAAATGTCCAGCCTAATCCTGTGTCCGGTCTTGAACAGATTGGCCGTGGCAAAGGGCTCAATCACGATTTTAAAAATTTCACCTGATTGAATGGGCTCAGGCTTAGCAAAGGATTTGCGATAGCGGCAACGGAAAATGCCATCGGTCAAATTCATCGCAAAACCCAAAGGCCAATCGGCTGAGGGCGGATAGATATCCATCAGCTTTGCGGTGAAATCCGTATCTGCTTGATCAGAGGTCACCCAGAGTTCAATCTGAATGGGGCCGATAAGGGCGAGATCTTCGCTCAAAGGCTCTGTCTCAAACGACAAGACATCGCGGCGGGCGGATAAAGGCAGGCCAATGTCGGTGCAGCCAAAAAAGCGCGCATCTTCGCGCTGATCAAAGGCGCCGCCTACAAAAACAGGTTGGCCGCTCGTCAATGCTCCGCCAAGGGTGGGCACGGGATGGCGTGGATTAAAACTAAAACTCAGCGCAGCAGCAGAAGGCGCGGGTTTATCCTGCGTGAGGCGACCATTGGGTGCCATATACCAATCTTCAAAGATTGTGCCGGGCAAAGGCCAATCTGACCCGGCAATCCATTGGCCGCCATGATCGAGTTTGCCGTCCTTGCTGCGTGTGCCGCTGCCGCCCCCCATCAGAAAGAGCCGCACGCGCGGGTCTTCTGTGATGGGTTCATGTTTGAGATGATGATTGAACCAAGTGAGACGATAGGCCAGCCAATCCTTGGCAACATGGCCCTCAAACAAAGCTTGCGGTCCAAAATCCACATCGCCCATCACGCGCTTGGTGCGATCGCCATGCGTCCATGGTCCCATGATCAGCTGCAACGGGCGCTGCGCCCGCGACAGACCGGCAAAATTATCCAAGGTCGTTTTGACATAAGCATCATACCAGCTCGACATTAAAGCCACCGGCATGAGCGGCAATGTGTCGTAAGAGCCTTCGGCATAAATGCCGATCTTCTGCCAATAGGCATCGAATGTGCCATGGCGCCATTGCTCGAGCAGATAATCCTCATAATCAGGATCCCAACGAATGGGAGATTGGCCGTTTGACCAAGGCATGGCTTTGAACCAAGCAAAGATATTCTCAGCCTCCAGCGCAGCGCGAATGGAGGGATCTTGCTCTGCTTTGCGGCTTTCCTTGGCATGGTTCCAAGCCCATGTGGCTTGTTTAAGTTCAAAGGCGCCGCCTTGCCGAATGCCGCAGGTGAAAGCATTGGAAAAGCCACCTGAGTCCAGAATCATGCAGGCAAGGGCGGGGGGATTGAGACAAGCCGCCGCCATTTGCGTATGAGCGGCATAGGACAGGCCCATCATGCCCACTTTGCCATTGCACCAATCTTGTTTGGCAATCCACTCGATGGTGTCAAAGCCATCGGGGCCTTCCGAGAGATATTTGGTGAATTCGCCCTGCGAGCCATAACGCCCGCGGCAATCCTGAAAGACGATCGCATAGCCTGCATCGGTGAAATGACGGGCCAGTTCGGCGCGCGCCATGGGCGCAGATTGGCCAGCCAATAATTCCGAGCGTGAGGGCTTATGCTTGCCATAGGGCGTGCGCTCCAAAATGACCGGCAGCGGGCCTTTGGCATGGGCGGGCAGATAGACATCGGTGGCCAGATGCACGCCATCGCGCATGGCAATGGCGATATCGCGCGAAAGGGTCTGGCCAGAGGCTGAAGGCAAAGATTGTGATTCACTCATCCTTTCAGATTAAGCGCTTTTGACCTTTGAGGGAACAGGCGGGCATAAGCCTCTTGCAGTCTGGCAAGAGCCACTTTAACAGCAAGAGAGGGCATGGGCGCGAGTGTGATCAGCCCGCTTTCCTGCCATATGTGAGGCTAAATTTGGGTGAGCCCTTAACAAACTCGTCTGCGTCTGAGGCTTGGCGCTTTTGCGTCGCCCCGATGATGGATTGGACGGATCGTCACTGCCGTGTGTTTCACCGCACGTTCAGCAGGCGGGCGCGGCTTTATTCTGAAATGGTGACCACAGGGGCGATTATTCACGGGCCGCGGCAAAGATTATTGGGCTTTGATCCCAGCGAGCAGAGTCTGGCTTTGCAATTGGGTGGCTCTGATCCCAAAGATCTGGCGCAATGCGCCAAGATTGGCGAGGATTTTGGCTATGATGAGATCAATCTCAATTGCGGCTGTCCCTCTGATCGGGTGCAGAATGGGGCCTTTGGCGCGTGTCTCATGCGCGAGCCTGCTCTGGTGGGCGATTGCGTGAGCGCCATGAAAGCCTCTGTGCGTATTCCTGTGACTGTGAAATGCCGCATTGGTGTGGATGATCAAGATCCAGAACAAGCGCTCTGGGCAATGGCGCAAAGCGTGATTGCTGCGGGCGCAGATGCGTTGATTGTGCATGCCCGCAAAGCCTGGCTGCAAGGCTTGTCGCCAAAAGAAAATCGCGATGTGCCGCCGCTTGATTATTCACTCGTCTATCGCCTCAAGGCGGCTTATCCGCAGGTTCCCATCATCATCAATGGCGGCATTACAACTCTGGATGCGGCGCAAGAGCATTTGACGCATTTGGATGGCGTCATGCTTGGCCGGGTGGCCTATCACGAGCCCGGGCTTTTGGGCTTAGTTGATCCGATTTTGTTTGGCGAGCCTGCCGCTTATGCATCGCAATTTGAGGTGTTAGAGGCCTATTTGCCCTATATTGAGCAGCGCTTATCGGAAGGCGTTCGGCTGGCGGACATGACGCGCCATATTCTGGGTCTGTTTACCGGCATGCCGGGGGCGCGGGCTTGGCGGCGGCATTTGGCAACTTATGCCGTTAAATCGGGCGCTGGGCTCGATGTTGTGCGCCAAGCCGCGGCGATGGTCACTCCGGCAGCTTTGATCCCACAGGCTGAGGTTCAGCTGGCGGGCTGATCGGGGCCATCGGCTGAGATAGCAGGACTTGTGATTACAGGACTTGTGATCGCAGGAGCTGGATCGGCGAAACGATCCCTCAAGCGGTCCATAATGGTCTGGCGCTGTTCATCCGAGAAATTGGGCCATTGCGCGATTTCATCGATATGGCGCCCACAGCCCATACAGATCTTGTCCAGAGGATCCAAAAGGCAGATTTGCACGCAGGGGGATGGGGGCTGGCTGATCATGGCCCTTGATGGGCGATTTGTGCCGCCTTTGCAATCAGCGTTTTGGGGTTTAAGAGGCAGGTTCCATTGTGTTGGGATTGATCATGGCCGCTTCCGGACTTCCGTTTGATGATATTCGCAATCTTTTGCCGCTGATGCCGCCGGCCTCGCAGGTCTGTGTGGATGAGGTTTTGGCGCGCGAGGCCCAATTGGCCAAGCCCCGCGGCTCGCTGGGGCGCATGGAGGCGATTGTCGAATGGCTCGCGGCCTGGCAGGGGCGCTCGCAGCCGCTCATTCAGCGCCCATTGGTGGCTTTGTTTCTCGCCAATCACGGTGTGGCTGTGCGCAATGTGTCTGCCTCTCCCACCGCTCTGACGCGGACGATGTTAGAGTCCTTTGCTGCTGGTGGGGCGGCGGCCAATCAAATCTGCGCGACTTATGATGTTGGCTTGAAAGTCTTTGAACTCGCGCTTGATGTCCCCACCAAGGATATTGTCAGCGAAGCGGCGATGGATGAGGCCGAGGCGGCGGCGACCTTTGCCTTTGGCATGGAGGCGATTGCGGGCGGCACGGATCTTCTGGCGCTGGGTGAAATGGGCGTTGGCAATACAACCAGTGCAGCGGCGATTTACCTAGCTCTCTATGGTGGCACTGCGGCCGATTGGGTGTTGCGCCCACAAGGGGGTGATGAGGCCCTTTATGCGCGCAAGATTGCCGCTGTGGACGCAGCTGTTGGTCTGCATCGCGCGCAGTGTGATGATCCGCTTGAAGTGCTGCGCCGTTTGGGCGGGCGGGAGATTGTGGCAATTGCAGGGGCTATTTTGGCAGCGCGCATGGAACGCATTCCCGTTGTGCTCGATGGTTATGTGGCCTGTGCCGCGGCGGCTGTGCTGCATCGCCTTGATCCTGGCACACTTGATCATTGCATTGCTGGCCATGTGGCAAGCGATCATGCTCATGCGCAAGTGCTCGCACGCATTGGCAAGCCGCCTTTGCTCGATTTGGGAATTAGCTTAGGGCAGGGAGCAGGCGCCGCTGTGGCGCTGGGGCTCATTAAAGCTGCGCTGGCCTGCCATCGCGATATGGCAACGTTTGAGCAAATCTCTGTTGCGAAGATGTGATCTTAAGTGCGGACCAATGCGTCAAGCCGCACGGCGCGGATCGCGGCGTTGGCTATAGGGAATGTAATCCTCATAAGTTTCCATCATTAACTCGCCTGGATTGATCTGCGGCAAGGCATTCATCACACGTTCGGGCGGAAGGCTGACGAGCACTTCTGTGCCCACGCGCACTTCTGAGGTGAGCGTGAA
>CAIVAX010000461.1 GCA_903903935.1 uncultured Hyphomicrobiales bacterium
CGGGCCATTATCATTTGTTTGAATCGGCCTTAAGTGAATTGTCCGGCATGCCTTATGCCAATGTGGGCGGGCATGTGCGCAATTTTCGCCATGGCGGCTTTACCGCGCTCTATGCCAAAGCAGGTTTGCCAGGAGCCTTGCTGCCCGTTTTTCGATCCGCACTTAATTCCCTTGCTGAAGATAAAAATCTGAAAGCCGTCTCGGGCGAGCTCATTGTTCAGCATGTGGAGCGTGTGTTGGCGGATTGCAAAGCCATGCGCCATGCCGACCGCGAGGGGTTGATTGCTGCGCTCAGTCGCTTGCAGGCGGAGGCCCTGCGCCAGAATGCCCGCACACTTTATGCCAAGATCGCCGCTTAGCCTGTGGGTTTTTAATAGCCAAATTGCTCGCGCAGAATTCGCTCATCAAGCGAATGGCCGGGGTCATGCAAGAGAATGAGATTGGTGGCATGGTCCATTTCAATCTCGACATGCTTGACATTTTTGATTTCGAAATGATCGGCAACCGCTGCTACAGGGCGCTTGTCTGCTTCTAAAATTTCAATGCTGACTTTCGCTTTGTCGGGCAAGAGCGCGCCATGCCACCGCCGCGGCCGAAAGGCGGATATGGGCGTAAGGGGCATGAGCGGCGCATCAAGCGGCAAAATCGGACCATTGGCGGAGAGATTATAGGCGGTGGATCCGGCGGGGGTTGCCACCAGCAAGCCATCGGCAACCAATTCGCCCAAGCGCTCCTTGCCATCGACTGAAATGCTCATCTTGGCGGCCTGATAGGATTGGCGCAGCAGAGAGACTTCGTTAATGGCGCGCGCCTGCGCTTGGTCGCCATTGGTATCACGCACACGCATGGTGAGCGGATGGATGATCGAGGGCAGAGCTTGAGCCAGACGCTCATGGAGACCTTCGGCATGATATTCGTTCATCAGAAAGCCAACCGAGCCGCGGTTCATCCCATAAATGGGCTTTTTTGTGGGCATGAAGCGATGCAATGTTTGCAGCATCAATCCATCGCCGCCCAGCGCCACGACAACCTCGGCCTCTTCGGGCACGCAATCGCCATAGAGGCTGGTCAAATGGGCGAGGGCCAGATCAGCTTCGGGGGTGCCGGAGCTGAGAAAGGCGATTTTGTGATATTTGATCCATGAGGGTTGAGGACCCGACATGGGAGGCTCCCTGCTGCATGCGTGCCCCAATCATTCGGGGCAAGTCAGTCTTAAACTCAAACCTTTACTTGTCAAAGTGATGACGATTTTGAGGGGGGGCTGGCGCGGGGTAGCTTGCAGGGATAGCGATCAAGTTAGGATTTATCTTCCAGCCTCAAAGTGATAGTTAGTGCTTAAGACGTGTTGCGAGATCGGGGGCCGAACGTGGACGCTTCGTCCAATCTGACAGAGATCAAGCCTCAGCTGCCCTGTCCCAATGTCCATAGCGCGGTTGATTGCGTCCATTGCAAAGTGCGCACTTTAAGCGTTTGCGCCGCTCTGGACGCTGATGAGCTTGCCGATCTTAATCGCTATGCGCATCCTTTCTGTCTTGGTGCCAAGCAAAATTTGTTTGCGCAAGAAGAGCCCTCCTTGAGCGTCTATAATATTACGGAAGGCGCGGTGCGCCTTTACAAACTCTTGCCCGATGGTCGCGGCAGATCATTGGCTTTGCTTTGCCCGGGGATTTTCTTGGCCTGTCCATGGCCGAGCGCACTGCTTTTTCCGCCGATACGTTGACCTCTGTGTCGGCCTGCCAGTTTTCGCGGATAGAATTTAGTAATCTGGTCGATCATAAGCCGCACTTGTTGCGGCGTTTGCACTCTCTGGCCAGTCATGAGCTGAGCTTGGCGCAGGATCAGATGGTGATTCTGGGCAAGCGCACGGCGGAGGAGAAGATTGCTGCGTTTTTGATGGGATTGCGCAAGCGCTGGGGGCGCGGATCGCATCTCTCGGTGATGATCCCGCTGCCGATGACACGTCAGGATATTGCCGATTTTCTGGGCCTGACTATAGAGACAGTCAGCCGCTTGATGACCAGACTGGCGCGCGAGAAAGCCCTCGTGATCATCCCAGATGGTGTGCGTTTGCTGGACCTCGAGCGGTTTGAGAAACTGGCAGAAAATTGAATTGACCTTATTGCCATTCGCATTTCTTCCTCTAAATGAGTATATGTAACCTTTTCTCAAGTTTGGTTTTTGTTTATGGACTGGCTGGTTGATCCGAATATCTGGTTGAGCTTTTTGACGCTCACGCTGCTGGAAATCATACTGGGGATTGATAATCTCATTTTCATCGCCATTGTCGTCACACGCTTGCCGCCCGAGCAAAGAGCAATGGCGCGCCGCTTGGGTCTGACCTTGGCTTTGGTGATGCGTCTTGCCTTGTTGGCGTCCATTGCCTGGATCATGCGATTAACCACACCCATCTTTGAAATTGCAGATCATGCCGTATCTTGGCGCGATCTCATTTTGATTTGTGGCGGTGTGTTCCTTCTCTATAAAGGCACAGCTGAAATCCATGCTTTGATTGATGGCGAGGATTCAAAAGAGGATCATGTCAAAGGTAAAGCCACTTTGAGCCGGGTGATTGGCACGATTATCCTGCTTGATCTTGTTTTCTCCCTCGACAGTGTGATCACGGCTGTGGGCATGGTGGATAATCTTTGGGTGATGTCGAGCGCGGTGATTGTGGCTGTCATCGTCATGCTCGTGGCGTCAGCGCCGGTGGCCGATTTTATCCACCGACATCCCACGGTTAAAATGCTGGCGTTGAGCTTTTTGTTGCTGATTGGTGTGGTTTTGGTTGCCGATGGCTTTGGCGTCCATATTCCCAAGGGCTTTGTCTATGCTGCCATCGGCTTCAGTCTGCTGGTGGAAAGTTTGAACCTGCTCCACCGTAAGCGGGCGGGGAGGGACGAGGGTTAGATCAAGGCAGGACAGGCTTTGGGGTGGGTACGTCTGGTTTCCCCCCCTTATTTGCCTC
>CAIVAX010000462.1 GCA_903903935.1 uncultured Hyphomicrobiales bacterium
ACCCGAGGCTCTGGCCTCGCATATTGGTGTTGCGGCTGAGGAGATAAGAGCCGCCGCGCGGCTTTATGCTCAGGCGGGCAATGGCGCGATTTATTATGGTCTGGGCGTCACTGAGCATAGTCAGGGCTCCACAATGGTCATGGGCATGGCCAATCTGGCCATGGCAACAGGCAATGTGGGGCGCGAAGGCGTTGGCATTAATCCGCTGCGGGGCCAGAATAATGTGCAGGGCTCTTGCGATATGGGCTCTTTCCCGCATGAATTTTCTGGCTATCGGCATGTGTCGGATGATGCGGTGCGCCAGATGTTTGAATCACTCTGGGGTACAAGCCTGTCAAAAGAGCCGGGCCTGCGTATTCCCAATATGCTTGATGAAGCTATGGATGGAGCATTCAAAGGGCTTTATGTGCAAGGTGAGGATATTGCGCAATCTGATCCCAATACCAAGCATGTGACGGCAGGCCTATCGGCGATGGATTGTGTGATCGTGCATGATCTGTTTTTGAATGAGACGGCTAAATATGCGCATGTGTTTTTCCCCGGATCCTCCTTTTTGGAAAAGGATGGCACATTCACCAATGCCGAGCGGCGGATTAATCGCGTGCGCAAGGTCATGGCACCGCGCGCCGGACTGGCCGATTGGGAAGTGGTGCTTGGCTTTGCCAAAGCGCTGGGGGTTGATCTGAGTTATGACCACCCCTCACAGATTATGGATGAGATTGCCCAGCTCACCCCGACGTTTGCAGGCGTATCTTATACCAAGCTCGATGAGGTAGGCTCGGTGCAATGGCCTTGCAATGATCAGGCGCCAGAGGGCACGCCCATTATGCATGAGCATCACTTTGTGCGTGGCAAGGGCCGCTTCATGATCACTGAATTCATCCCCACGGATGAGAAAATTGGTCCGCGCTTCCCGCTCTTGCTGACGACGGGGCGCATTCTCTCGCAATATAATGTGGGGGCGCAGACACGGCGTACCGCCAATAATGTTTGGCATGAAGAGGATGTGCTGGAAATTCATCCGCATGATGCAGAGTTTCGCGGCATTGCCGAGGGTGACCTTGTGGCTTTGATGAGCCGCTCTGGCGAAGTGTCCTTGCGGGCCACTTTAACAGATCGCGTTCAGCCGGGTGTTGTCTATACGACCTTTCATCATCCCGTCACCGGCGCCAATGTTATCACGACGGATTATTCGGATTGGGCGACCAATTGCCCCGAATATAAGGTGACAGCGGTTGAGGTGAGACGCACCAATCATTTGTCTGATTGGCAAATCAAGGATCGCGAGAGCGAGCGCACGCATCGGCAAATCAAGAAAGCAGGACTTGATAAGGCAAGACTTGATAAGGCAGGCCTTGATGCGGCCGAATGATCCGCTCCTGCCCGCAGCAGCCTCGCAAGTCAGGGCTCTGGCCATTGATTATCTGGGATCCGAGCCACGCTCGTTGCTGCGTTATGTGCCGGTCGAGACTCCGGTCAATTTGATTTATGGCGCCAAGCCCTTTGTTGTGATGATGGCTTCGCCAGCTGATTTAGAAGATTTTGCGATTGGCTTTAGTTTCACCGAAGGCTTGATTGATGGTCTCGCGGATATTCGATCCATTGAGATTGAACAGGTAGCCGCTGGCCTTGAGATCAAATTATCCTTGGTTCCTGATAAAATGCAGCGCCTTTTGGCGCGCGCGCGGCAATTGGGCGGCAGAACGGGGTGCGGGTTGTGCGGCGTTGAAGATTTCTCAATGCTGCCACAGGCGGCGCAGAGAGCACAGAGCAGATTCCTCCCTCAGCCGCATGCGATTGCGCGGGCGCTGACAGAGATTGATACGCAGCAGAGTTTGCATCAGCTCACCCATGGTGTGCATGGGGCGGCTTGGTGCGGGTTGGAGGGCGAGATTGTTGCTCTGCGCGAAGATGTCGGGCGCCATAATGCTCTTGATAAATTGATTGGTGCCTTGCTGCGTCAAAATATATCACCCAGCTCAGGCTTTGTACTGATCACCAGCCGCTGCTCGTTTGAAATGGTTGAAAAATGCGCCGCCTTTGGCGCGGGCGCTGTTGTGGCAATCTCAACGCCGACCTCTCTGGCGATTGAGCGGGCGCGGGCCTATCATATGAGTTTGATCGGTATTGCCAGGCGCGATGGCGCTCTTGTGTTTGATCCGCAAGGAATGTGATAGGGAAGGGATGTGATGTGGATCAGTCAAAATTGATCAGAATGGCCAATCAGATTGCCCGCAATTTTCAGCATCTCGATGAGAGCGAGGCGATCAAAGAGATTGCCCAGCATATCCAATTATATTGGACCAAGCCAATGCGCGCGCATTTGCTTGATCTTTCTTCCTCCTCGCAGCTTGATCCTGTGGTGATCAAGGTGATTGCGCATTTGGCCAAAGCGCAGTCAGGCTATGCGCAGTCAGGCCAAGCGGGATAGGCCAAGCGGGATAGGCGTGCCCCAATTTATTTCAGCAAGGTCTGAAAATTAAAGCTGAGATCTTGCACTTGCTCTGGGCTTGGACTCACGCCCTTATCGAGCATGCGGCGGGTTGCCATATGTTCCTTGGGCTGGTTGACAGAATCCGCGCCTAGTAATTTTCCATGGCGGAAATAGAAGACCGAGAAACTTCCCGATTCAATCGTGCCGCGCAGTGCGGTGTGATCATAGCCTGCCGACAGACCGGCCATTTGCAATTTCACTTCATATTGATCGGACCAGAACCAGGGTGCCGCGGTAAAGGGTCGCTCGCGTCCCAATAGGCTGGCGGCGGCGGACTTACCTTGCTCGACAGCGTTTTGCACTGATTCAAGGCGTAGCCATTGATCAGGGGCGCTACCCTTGCGGACAGTGCAATCGCCAGCGGCCACAATATCGCGATTGGAGGTGTGCGAATAGACATCAACAATAATGCCATTGTGGCACTCAAGGCCGATGGCTTGCGCAAGCTCACTATTGGGCACAATGCCAATGCCGACAATCACAAGATCGGCAGGATAGGAGTGCCCATCCCTGGTTGTGACGCCATTGGCCTTGCCAGCTTCGCCGCTGATCTCCTGCACTTGCGCTTGAAGGCTAATGTGAACGCCCTGGGCTTGGTGATAATCACGAAAATAGGTTGAGATGACCGGCGAGACCGCGCGCGCCATCAGCCGATCAGCGCCCTCCAGAAGCGTGACCTGCTTGCCCATGCCGCGCGCCGTTGCGGCAAGCTCAAGTCCGATGAATCCGCCACCAATCACAACGATGTTCTGTGCCTGAGCGAGTGCTGCGGCCAATGTTTTGGTATCAACCAAAGTGCGCAGGGTCAGGACATTTTGCAAATCAGCTCCCGCAACGGGCAGGGGCCTTGCACGGCAGCCTGTTGTCAAAGCGAGTTTGGCGTAATCGATCTGTGTGCCATCGCTTAACTCGACGCGCTGCGCAGAGGTATCAATTTTGACCACTCTTGCGTGCGTGTGCAGCTCGATCTTTTTGCGCTCTAACACGTCTGGCGCGCGCAGCAGCAATTGCTCTTGTGTGACTGTGCCTGCAAGAAAATCTTTCGACAAAGGCGGGCGCTGATAGGGCGGATAGGCCTCTTCGCCAATCATCAGCACGCGGCCTTCATATCCCTCCTGACGAAGAGAATCAGCAATCTGCATTCCCGCCTGCCCGGCGCCAATGATCAGAATTGGTTTATCCATAGCAGATCCTCACTCGATCATTGATTGAAGAGACGATAATCTGTCCGCAGATTATTGTAAGCGCTGTGCACTGGTGATCCCGGGAAGACTCGAACCTCCGACCTTCGGTTTAGGAAACCGCTGCTCTATCCTGCTGAGCTACGGGACCCCAAGTGCAAGCCTTGTTTAGCACACCCGATCCAAATGAAAACAGCTGAGCATTCGGATTCAAAATGACACCCTTGGCACGCAGATGGCTTTTGGTCGGACTGGCCTTTCTCGCCAGCCTATCTGCTGCTGGCGCGCAGGACTGGCGCGCCTGTGCTGTGTCTGTTGAGGAATTTGGCCAGATGCAGGAGGTACAAGTTCAGGAGGTCAACCAGAATGGCGAGCTTTTATTGCAGGATGGTCGGTTGATCTTGCTTGCTGGCCTCGTGCCCGTCACTCTCTTGCCCAATCATAAGGCCAAGGGCGAACATTTGCGTGCGGCTTTGCAGAGTTGGCTGGCAGGCCAGTCCATTGGTTTGCGCCTCGTACAGACTCAGCCAGACCGCTGGGGCCGACTTGTGGCGCTCGCGCAAGTCTCTGGCAATCAGCTCCCCGTCTCCCTCACACAAGCGGTGATTGATGCGGGCCTTGGTCTTGCCCAGCCCGGCCAGATCACCCGCACCTGTCTGTTGGCGCTGTATAGGGCTGAAGCCAAAGCTCGCCTAGAGCGGATCGGCTTTTGGGCGGACCAGGATTTCACCGTGCTGCAAAGTGGTGATCCGCAAAGCTTGCGGGACAAAGCGGGGGGATGGGTCTTGGTCGAGGGGCAAATACTCAATGTGAATGAAACCAAATTCAGGACTTATCTAAATATGGGTCCGCGCCGCGGCGCGGATTTTGCCGTGGTGATTGCCAAAGCCAATCTCAAATCCTTTCAGCAAAGAGGGCTGGCGCCTCACGCTTTGGTTGGCAAGCGCCTGCGTGTCCATGGCAGTCTAGATCTACGTCCGGGTCCCTTGATTGAAATTTCAGGGCCTGATGCTATTGAGATGCTCAATTAGGCGGGTTGATTGATCGAAGATGCAGGATTGGAATATAGGCGCTTGCCATAGCTAAAGGGACAGGAGTCGTCGCGGCCTTATGATTTGGCTCACACACATATATGCGCCTTTCGCGCAGAGTAGCCGGGCGCTCATCCGCCTTGCTTTATGCGCTGGAAGCTCATTGGCTCTGACGGCTTGCGCTACGCTTGATCCCTTTGGCGGGATGAATGAGCCAAGCGCAACGTCATTGGCTGTTGTGCCTATGACCAGTGCGTTTGATAATCCCTCCTCAGCCGAACATAAACGTCTGATTGCACAATTTGGCGGTGAATATAAATCTGCTGCGCTGGAAGATTTTCTCAATTCCATTCTCACACGCTTATCTGCTGCGGAGACACAGCCAGGCCAGAAATATCAGGTGACCATTCTCAACACGCCGGCCGTCAATGCCTTTGCTCTGCCCTCTGGCTATCTCTATCTCACGCGCGGCTTGCTTGCCTTGGCCAATGATAGTGCGGAAGTGGCGGCTGTCATGGCGCATGAGATTGCTCATGTGACAGCGCGCCATGCTTTGGCACGGGCCGAACTGGAAAAGACGGAAGCTCTGAAATCGAAAGTGGCTTCGGCGATTCAAAGTCGGGCCCGCTCACAGGAGCTGCAGGCCAATGGTCGGCTCACTCTATCTGGCTTCTCGCGCGAACAAGAGATTGAAGCAGATCGAATGGGCGTGAGAATGATAGCTCAGGCTGGCTTTGACCCCTTTGCTGCGGCCAGATTTTTGACTTCTCTGGAGCGCTCCAGTGCCATGCGCGCCCGATTGATGGGAGGTAAAACACAAGCTTCGGTTGCCGATCTTTCAGCCAGCCATCCCTCGACCCCAGAGCGCATAGCCAAGGCCAATGATGTGGCTCGGCAAATCACAGCGCCAGGGTTTGGGGAAAGCAATCGCGAGGCCTATCTGGCTTTGCTCAATGGATTAGATTTTGGCGATAATCCGGCTGAGGGATTGGTGCGCGGGCGCCTGTTTCAGCATCCCAAACTCGGCTTTGAATTTACCGCGCCTGAGCGCTTTGTGCTGGAAAATTCAGCCAAGGCGCTTTTAGGTCTTGTTGATGGCGGGGAACAGGCCCTGCGGCTGGATAGTGTGGCCCTGCCCGCCGATAGCGCTTTGGAGAGCTATCTGACCACGGGTTGGATCGAGGGTCTCCAAAAGGACAGTATTCAAAAACGGTTTGTGAATGGATTGGATGGAGCCATAGCGAAAGCTCGCAATGGCAATTGGGATTTTCGTATTGGCGTGATCCGTCTGGATAGCTCGGTTTATCGGTTGATCTTTGCCGCCCATTCTCCCGCTCTCAGTGCAGATCAGCGCTTTATTGCAGCCATCGATTCCTTTCGTCGGTTGAGTGTGGAAGAGAGAGTGCGCCTTCATCCATCCCAAATTGCTATTCTCACAGCTGCCGAGGGGGACACTCTGGCCAGCCTGTCTGCCCGCATGAGCGGGGGCGACCGCTCTTTAGAAAACTTTATGATTCTCAATGGCTTAGATAAGAGCTTGGAGATCAGGACCGGGCAAAACTATAAAATTATCATTGATTGATCGTATGGAAT
>CAIVAX010000463.1 GCA_903903935.1 uncultured Hyphomicrobiales bacterium
GAACTCAGGCTAAAGTCCGCAAAAGGCAAGTGCTTGGGGGAAATGAAATGGGAAAAAATAAGCGAATATAATGAGGAGGATTACAGAGGATTTATAGATGCGATCATGGATCTTGTTCGCGATAACTTGCTTAAAATAAGAGTGATGTTCACCCACAACATCCACGTCTCGCTTCACAAGTCAGATGACAGCTCGAAATATTCAAAGCTCTATTATCAATTTGTCAAACATGCCTTTGGATTGCGTTATTGCAATCCTGACAGATCTCAGACTTTTCATATTAGCCTTTTCTTGGATCAGTTTCCGCACACACCTGCAAGGTTTGTTGAGTTTCAAACTTATATGAGCAGTCTATCCGAGCTAAAGGACTTTAGGTCTGCACATATCACGATCAGCAAGGACAACATTATCGATGTCGTATCTGGCCATCACATCATTTTGCAAGCTGTCGATGTCGTTCTGGGTGCAATCCAATTCAAACTGAACGACAAGCATCTTGAAAAACTCCCTGGCCAAAACATGCGCGGCAAAAGAACGCGAGCCAAAGCGCGAGTCTATAAACATTTGAACATGAGGATCCGCGACCTTCATCCCCGATTTAACATCGGCGTCACAACAGGACAGAATGAAGGGCCGCATGTTCGCTGGACCCACGCCTATCGGCATTGGAGCTTTATCCCCAAGGCCAGCAAAGTTGATGTCTCGAAGGGAAAGAGAAAGAAGAAGGCCCCGTTATCGCCTACATAGGATCCCGAGCAAAACTGGGGACTTCAGCAACAACAGAGCCTATCGCAAGGATGCCAAATCTTGGTCAAAAATCCAGGCCATTCTCTAACAAATATTCTGATTTGTCAGAGCTAAGTGATCATTCCCCTCGTCATCAGCCCATCTGCGCCTGAAAACCTGCGGCATTGATCGCACTGATCAGGCTTTGCGCCGAGGCAGAAGTGGCAGCTTCCAGACGGCCTGTGGGCAGATCAATCTGCACTTGGGCTTGCGGATCGGCTCGCTTCACAATCTTATCGACGGAGCGCACACAGCCCTGACAGGTCATGCCGGTAACTTTTAAAACAATTGATTGGGCGCTCATTTTTGGCTCCATCATTTTACAAGCCCCTGAGGCTTGCTCTTGAGAAGAGATAGAGAGGGAAGCCAAGAAGTACAAGGGCAGGAAGGGGTTGCAGCAGTTTGTCATAAATTCTTTCGTTGCCCAGTTTGGCTTGACTTCGTCAGCGCCGGGCCTTAGCCGAAGTGGATGATCAAGACCTCTTCTCTTTCCGGACTTTCAACCATTGCGCCCAATTATGATGTCATTTTATGTGACATTTGGGGTGTGGTGCATAATGGTAAGGCTCATTATGCCAAAGCCTGCGCGGCGCTCAGTGCCTTTCGTCGTCAGGGCGGCACGGTCATTTTGGTGACCAATGCGCCGCGGCCCTTTCCGCCCATTTTGGAGCAATTGGCCAGACTGGGCGCACCCAGTTCCGCTTATGATGGGATTGTCACCTCGGGCGATGTGACCTTAAGCTTCATTGTCGAGCGGGGCGAGGCGCCGCTCTATCACATCGGGCCGGAACGTGATCTGGCCTTCTTTGATATTCTCAAAGATCGGTTCGGGATTAATCCACCCCGCGTTGATCTAGAGGAGGCAAGTTATGTTGTCTGCACAGGCCTGTTTCATGATGAGCAGGAAACGCCTGAGGATTATCAGACCAGCTTTGCAACCATGCTCCGGCGCAAGCTTGATTTCATCTCAGCCAATCCTGATCTGATTGTGCATGTGGGTGATCAAGAACTTTATTGCGCCGGTGCTTTGGCCCATAGCTATGAGCACATGGGCGGGCGCGTCTATCAGGCCGGCAAGCCTTTCGTGCCCATTTA
>CAIVAX010000464.1 GCA_903903935.1 uncultured Hyphomicrobiales bacterium
TGCAATCAGCACCGGCTCGGCTTCTTTCTCACTGGTAAAGATGGCCCGCCCCCGCGCGATTAGCTGCGCAGACGAGGTGACTGAGGCCACAAATCCCGCCTGCGCCAAGACATGATCCACCCGCCGCGCAATGGCGGGAGCCGGATCAACCCAATGCACAGGCCAGGGCGCCAGCCTTTGCAAATGGTCCATGAGCAAGGGATAATGTGTGCAGGCCAGCACCACATGATCGGTGCGCTGGCCTTCATGCTCTACAAAACAAGGCGCGATCTGCGCAAGAATCTCTTCATCAATCTCCTCATCGCGGATGATCTGACCATGCATAGCGCGCTCAGCCAGTGAAGCCAGAAGCGGCGCGCCCACCAATTGCACCTGACAATGGGCGGCATGTTGGCGGATCAACTCATGCGTATAATCGCGCGCCACTGTCGCAGGAGTGGCGAGCACGGAGATGAGTTTTGAAACTGAATGCTGCGCGGCAGGCTTGATCGCCGGAACCGTTCCCACAAAGGGCAGATGCGCATGGCGCGCGCGCAAATGCGGCAACACAAGTGTTGAGGCCGTATTGCAGGCAATCACAACAATGTCGGGCTGCACACGCCCGATCCAATGATCCAGCAAGCCGATGACCCGCGTAACCAATTCCTCAGCCGCCATCGATCCATAAGGAAACACGGCATCATCAGCCAGATAGACATAATCGGCTTGAGGGCGCAAACCCGCAATCTCGCGATAGACGGTCAACCCGCCCAGACCCGAATCAAACACCAATATTCTCGGCGCTGTCATCATGCGATCTGATTCCTTTTCATCGCCGCTCACAGCTCTTTGGCAAAAGGACGCGGGATCTGCAATTCACTGGCAATGGCTTCAATCCGCTCTGCGACCCAATGGGGATGTGTGCGCACCACATCATGGTGAGCGTCAAATTGGCTTGTTGTCCAGCCCGCCTGTCCTTCAACCTGAGCAGCCAAATGATGAAACACACTGCCCTGATAAGCCGCACACAGCGCATAATGACGCGGCGGCCATTGGCTGATATCGCTCTGGCTCGCTTCAAATGTCTGAGCCCCACGCACCGACACATAGGGCTGGCGTAAAGTGCCAATAGGCTGAGGTGAGAAGAGCTGCGCCCAGCGCGCCGCCTCGGGATGGTCAATTGGCGCTGACGCAGTGGCGCGCGGCACGCTGTGCCCGCCATCAAATTCTTGCGCGGCCTTTTCCTGCGCTGCGCGGGAGGGCTCAAAGACAATATCAAACAGACATTGCCCGGTTTCGGGCAAAAAAGCATCGACATACACAAGACCAGCCAGACGCTCCCGCATCTGATCGGCAACGCCGGTAATCACCATGCCGCCATAGGAATGCCCGACCAACAACACCTGCGAAAGATCCTCACAGTGCAAGAGACCAGCCACATCCTGAATATGCGAAGTGAGTGTGACCTGATCGGCGCGCATATGCGCGCGCTCGGCCAATCCGCTCAATGTGGGGGTCAGCACTTCATAGCCCTTGGCGCTCAACAAGCGCCGCACATCCCGCCAAGACCAACTGCCGCTCCATGCGCCATGGACAAGAACAATGGTCATGCGCACATCCTATTCCGGCTTTGGCGCATCGCTGCCGCCAGTCTCTTGCGACGCCGGATCTAGAGTTGCAGCGATTTTAGGCTGGCGAATCCGCTTGCGTGTTTTAGCCTCTTTGCGCGGCCCTTCGACAAGACGCAGCATAGCGCCCCACAATGTGCGCACATCTTGCTGAGTCATCTGCATGCGATGAAACATATTGCGCAAATTGCGCTGCATGACAGGACGCTTGCCTTCGGGACGAAAAAATCCATTGGTCTCCAGATGGCCCTCGATGAATTCAAAAAAGGAAATCATCATCTCGCGCTGCGCCGGAGGTGAATGATCGGGCGCCGCAAAGGGCAAACGATCGCCCTGCGCCGAGCGAAACCATTCATAGCCCGTCAACAACACGGCTTGCGCCAAATTCAGCGAGGCATAGGCAGGATTGACTGGGAAAGTGATGATCGCATCGGCCAGCGCCACTTCATCATTATCAAGCCCGGTGCGCTCTGGCCCAAAGAGAATGCCATGGCGCTCGGCACGCTCATGCGCGGCAAAGGTCTCAGCCATAGCTGTAACAGGCGGCTCAACGCGTTTGCCCTGCCCGCGCTCACGCGCAGTCGTCGCCCATAGAAAATTGAGATCGGCAACCGCCTCTTCTAAACTGGGGTAGAGTTTGGCGTTTTCGAGGAGATGCACAGCGCCCGCTGCCGCTGCATAGGCGCCTTTGCGCAGAGCGCCCGTGCGCGGCCAACCTTCACGCGGATTGACCAGACGCAAATCAGACAAGCCAAAATTGGCCATGGCGCGGGCACACATGCCAATATTCACCGCCAATTGCGGGCGCACCAGAATAATGGCAGGTCCACCCTCAATCCTTGGCCGCGTGCGATCTGTTCCTGCTCCGGTCATATTATCACCGCCCTGATCGGCGGCACCTTAATCGCACCGCCGCTCAACGCAAGGCTCAGGATCAATTGACCCCGAGCTTGCGCTGCAGGCTGGATGACGAAGTCGTATATTGGAAGGTCAGTTTTTTGTCGGGATAGATATAGCGATGGGCCTTTTGCGCGGCCAAGGCCACTTCATGAAAGCCCGACAAAA
>CAIVAX010000465.1 GCA_903903935.1 uncultured Hyphomicrobiales bacterium
CGTCTATGGCAAGGGTGAAGCGTGGGCTGGCTCGATGAGCAATGATCAGGTTGCCCGCCTCGACGTCGCCAGCGGCACTTATGTTGAATATCTGCTGCCGCGCCCGACCAATATCCGCCGCACATTCCTAGATACGCGCGGCGCAAAACCGATTCTGTGGATCGGCTCGAACCACGGCGGGTCGATCATCAAGGTGGAACCGCTGGATTAAACTCCATCAAGCTCGAAAACGGGTGATCAAAGCGTGCGTGAAGGCCTTTGTGCCAAGCGTCCCGCCAAGATCGCCCGTCCGTGTGGCGGGATCATCAAGCGTTTCATCAACGGCTCTCTCAATCGCCGCACCAGCATGCGCAAATTCCGAACGGTTGAGGCGAGTGGCCAGCCATGTCAGCAGCATGGCTGACGAGATAATGAATGCGGATGGATTGGCTTTATCCTGTCCAGCAATAGCGGGGGCCGAACCATGTGCCGCTTGCGCCACGCCATGATGCTCACCCGCGTTGAGCGATGCGCCCAAACCCAAACCGCCCGCCAACTCTGCAGCTTCATCTGATAGAATATCGCCAAACATATTGGTTGTGACGATCACATCATAAGGTCTCGGATCGCGCACGAGCAATGCCGCCATAGCATCAACAAGCTGTTCTTCCACGGCCACATCCGGAAAGTCCTTGGCCACCGCACGAACCGCATCGAGAAACAATCCATCCGACACACGCAAAACATTCGCTTTGTGGACGATGCAAACTTTCTTGCGCCGTGTCATCGCCAACTCAAAGGCGGAGCGTGCTATCCGCGTGCTGGCATGGCGTGTCACCTTACGCATCGCCATGGCAAGATCGGGTACCGGCATGAATTCCCCCGCACCCTCATACATGGAGCGATCGGCATAAAAGCCTTCGGTATTTTCGCGCACAATCACCAGATCGAACACATGACGGCTAGGGGCAGGAATGGAGGCACGCGTGCGCGAGGGCCGGATGTTTGCGTAGAGATCAAGCCGCTTGCGTAATTCTCCCGACGGATTAAGCCCGCCCTCACTCACCGGTGGATAGGCATTATGGGAGACTGGCCCCAACAAAATGCCATCAGCAGCACGCGCTTGTTCAAGCACGTGCGCAGGAAATGTCGTTCCCGAGGCTTTGAGTGCCGCAAAACCAATATTGGCATGAGAACATTCAAGCCCCAGCGAAAAGAGCTGGTCGGCTCGACGCAAAACAGCAAGGGTTGCCGCCGAGATTTCTGGCCCAATCCCGTCGCCTTCGAGAACTAGAAATTTTGCCATACCTGCCGCTCCTGCCAAACGCACACTTTGCCTGTAAGGCGGTGCTTAGTGCAAAGAGTGCCTGACGGGAAGAACCTCAAATACCCTTGCGCAGGCTCACCACAAGCTCGGACAATTTATTGATATCGAAATTATTGATAACCGTCTGGCGTCCATTGTTGCCCGTCATCGTCAAAGTCGAGATTTTTCCCATGCGGGTGAGTGCCGCAAGTCCCGATATAGACTTTAAGATTTCAGTGGATGACCCTAAGATACGAATGCCGCCTACAAGATTATTAGCTGCCGCGCTGCTGAATTTTGCATAAGAGGCAGGAGCGTTCGGGGCGTCCGAAATGGTGACTTTGTTCGCACCAATTTTTTCAAGCAACGGGATTGAGCGTACAGCTTGCGCCGCAGTCACATTTACCGTGCCCGCCTCAGTCAGTTGAACCGATTTCACAAAGCCGCTGGTAATGAGCTTATTAAGCTTATCACTGTTCATGATCAGTTGATCGGCAGTACCCTTCACCTTGAGGCCATAAACTTGCGGATAGACCGTCAGACTTTCCACAGTTGCGGGCGGAACATCGATCAGTTCCACACCAAATGACGTCGGACTGTCTTGTAAATGAGTTGCGCCGTTGAACGCTATCGGCGACGCTTCATCGGGATCAGGCCCAGCGCCTGACCACGTAAATTCAAGCGCGTTACCTGTGCGCGTGACGGATAAATCTGAATAATCCGCATTCTTAGCCAAAGCGCTTTTGACAGCATTCAACAAGGCATCCGCCTGCTGATTTGGACTGGAGCCATTGGGCAGAACAAGCGGACCGATGCTAATGCCAGATTTCATTTGGCCCGATGGCGCGATAGCCAATTGCAGCATGTCGCCATTCAAAAACTGCCCGGAGAAGAGGAACTTTTGACTTTTTGTCGAAGCATTATAGGCGCTGGGCTCAAGCGCGACTGGCGCAGCCGGCGTATTGATCGAACCAAGCAGGTTAAAGCCACCTATGAACTGTTGATATGTCAGTTTCGACATGGACTGCGACAGACTTTCAATCTGCGTCGCAGATGCTGGCACACCTTGATTCAGGTTGATCGCCAGAGCGTGATAATTATTGAGAACACGCATGTTCTCCCAATTTTCCGGTGTCAGCAAACTTGCGGAATTCGCATCAATCACGATCTTGCCTGGGTAACGCGCGAGCGTCTTGGATCCAAGTGTTGTTACAACATCAGGCGTCAACGTAACCGGGCTCACCTGTCCATCAATCGTCACCTTCGTTGC
>CAIVAX010000466.1 GCA_903903935.1 uncultured Hyphomicrobiales bacterium
CTGGCGATGTTTGCTTATCATCTGATCTGGGATCTGGCTTTCTATGGGCTGATCATCCGCGAAATTCCGCTCAGCCCTGCTTTCAAACTATTTGGCCATGCTATTGCAGCGAGCTTTTTAACGCTGGTGGGTATGAGCTTGGTGCTGGCCCATCAAAACGGCTGGCGCTGGGCGGCTTATTGGCGGCGTTTGGCTTGGCTCATAGTGGCCAGCGCTGCGATCAGTCTGGTGACTTATATTTTGTTTCCCAGCAGTTTTATTTTCTTTGGCATTTTGCACTGCATTGCTCTCATCAGCCTGCTGGCCGTGCCTGTTCTCAATCTTCCCGTTCTGGCGCTCTGGGTCTTGGCGCTGCTGACCTTGCTTTTGCCAGCCTTTGCTGCCGCGCCACACTTTGATCAGCCCTTATTCTGGTGGACCGGCCTTGGCCTTGATCAGCCCGAGAGCAATGATTGGCGCCCGCTCTTCCCCTGGGGTGGATTTGCATTTCTGGGGCTGGCCTTGATGCGTCAGGCGCAACGCTGGAACCTTTTGTTGCAGTCTGCCCATTGGGGGGCCAAAACGCGCCTCTCCCGCCTATTGGTCTGGAGTGGGCAGCACTCTCTCATGGTCTATCTTGTCCATCAGCCACTCTTTTTAGGGCTCGTCTTTCTGCTGGCGCAGGCAATTGGATCAATCCCCATGCAGGCAGAGGATCGCTTGGATCAGGAGGCCCGGCCCTTTATGAATGCCTGCCAAAATCAATGTGTTAAAGCAGGAGGTGGGGCCTCCACGTGCCAGCGTCTGTGCGCTTGTGTGGTTGATGACATGCGCAGTTCGGGTCTTTGGCGCGAGGCGCTCACTCGCCCCCTCAATACGATGGATCAGGACCGTGTTCAGGCAATCAGTCGCCAATGCAGCAGAATGGAAAAAATCGACTGAAACCGCCTTTCACCGACGTTTTGTGCTCGAATATTTGAAAAAATGTGAAATTCTTTGCTATTTTTCTCATTATGGGGTCATAATCTCAAAAAATAACCAAAAGGGAGTGAGTGGGTGGAGGAGATCAAGAAGAAGTCGACTAGGGGTTTTGCCTCTATGGATCCTGAGCGTCAGCGCGCCATTGCCAGTAAGGGCGGCCAAAGTGTGCCCAAGGACAAGCGCAGTTTTGCCTTGAACAAAAACCTCGCTGCCGAAGCGGGCCGCAAAGGTGGGCAGAGCGTCAAGCCCGAGCAACGCAGCTTCACCAAGGATCAAAAATTGGCGAGCACAGCCGGTCGCAAAGGTGGTCAGAGCTCACATACTCAGGAGTGAAGAAGAAGGGCTGTGCTTACAAGTGCAGCCTTAGTGTCGACATGCAGCCTTATTGGTCGACAGAAAGAGAGCGGCACGTGGCCAGTCCTCACACTCCTCTGTTTTCTTTATAACTAAATGAGCTAAAATCTTTTGCGTCAGGTTGACAGAAGAACTGGCAGGGAGATTTGAAAGATGCGCGCACATTCTTTCTTGAAGACGTCAAAATATCTGGCTGGCTCTACCGGCCTTGCCCTTATGCTGTGCCTTGCCTCAGGCCAATCGGCTTGGGCCGATGCCATTGATGGCGATTGGTGCAGCCCGGAGGGCAAACATGTGTCGATCAAGGGCCCGCAAATCGTCACGCCCGGCGGCGCGAAAATGGCTGGGCAATATTCCCGCCATGCCTTTTCTTATGTTATTCCTCCGCCAGAGCCACAATCAGGCGCAACCATTTTCATGTCACTGATGGGCGAGACAACAGTGCTGGTGCGCGAAGGCTCACCCGTAGCTCAGCCCGTGACATGGAAGCGCTGCGAAAATATTATGTGATCTGCTTTCGCGCTCATGAGGATGAGACTTAAGCTTGCTCATCCTGCGGATCGCGCAGCGCATGGCCAATCATCACCAAGGACGGCGATTGAATAGCGGCGGCCTCTGCCGCTTGCGGCAATTTTGCAATCGTTGATCGAATATGCCGCTCTTCGGGCCAAGAGGCGCGCTCGATAATCACGGCTGGTGTGTTGGGATCAAGCCCTTCCGCACACAGCCGATCCGCCAAAGCCTGTAAGGTGCGCACACCCATATAAACAATGGTGGTGGCTTTGCGATCAGCCAGCGCGCGCCAATCCAGATCATCGGGCAATTGGCCATTGCGCGCATGGGCGGTGATCATTTGCACACGCCGCGCTGTCTCGCGCTCTGTCAACGAGCGCTTGAGTGAGGCCGCCGCCGCCGAGGCACTTGTTACGCCCGGGATGATCTCAACAGAAATGCCAGCCTGTTGAAGCGCAGCAATCTCTTCTCCAGCGCGCCCGAAAATGGAGGGATCGCCGCCTTTCAAGCGCACAACACGGCGTCCGGCTTTGGCATGATCCAGCAGCAGCGAGATAATATCTTCCTGCGTGCAGGAGGGCTTGTAGCCACGTTTGCCAACCGACACGCGCAAGGCCTCACGTCGCGCCATATCCACAACACCCGGTGCCACCAAATCATCAAACAAAACGACATCGGCCGATTGCAAAGCGCGCACCGCTTTTAAAGTGAGCAATTCAGGATCGCCCGGCCCCGCGCCAACCAAAGCCACATGCCCCGTGCCTGTGGTGAGGTCTGGCTGCTCAAGAGCGGCCAGCATGCTGGCAAAATCTTCGTCACCGGGTTTTGTTTCAGGATGGGCAAGCGCGCGCTTGGCAAAAATCTCCCAGACTTTGCGCCGGGCATGAAAATCAAGATTAAGAGCGCCAATTTTTGGGCGCCAATTTTTGGCCGCTTGCGCCCAATGCCGCAGGCCATCGGGAAGCAGAGTCTCAAGGCGCATGCGCAAAGCCTGCCCAAAGACGGGCGCGGCTCCATCTGTTGATATCGCAATGACCAGCGGCGAGCGCTCCACCAAAGAGCCAAATTGAAAATCACTCTGCTGCGGCTTATCGATCACATTGCAAATGACACCTGCCTTGCGCGCCATTGCGCGAAAAGCCTCAATCTCTTCTGAATGTTCAAAATCGCCGATGGCTAAAGCGACATCGACAAAATCGGCGTCAATCACAGCTCGCGGGATAAGATGGACAAGCTGTGTGCGGGAAGAAAGATCTTTGAGTTTTGAGCCGATATTTTCTGCATAGACATAGGTCTGTGCACCACAAGCGGCGAGCAATTCCGCTTTCCACGCCGCCGCATCAGAGCCGCCCGCCACCAGAACACGCTTGCCTGTCAGCTTGAAAAAAACCGGCAAGACAGACAGATCATTCAATCCCGCAGGCGGGCGTTGGCCGGGATGGCGTATCGTCGCATCATTCATCAGGGTTCATATTTGATATAGGCAAAGCGCTCATCTTGCGGCGTGCCTTCCAAAGCCCCATTGCCAAGATCGGGCCGCCAGCCAAGGACCTCTTCAATTTTATGGGCAAGTTCAAAGTCGCGGTCTGAAATCCCATCGACATCATGCGTCGACAAGCGAACCTGCACTTTATTCCATAAGGTGGTGATTTCTGGATGATGCCAAGCAACTTCAGCCAAATGACCAATCATATTGACCAGCATCAGACTGGATTTCCAGCCACTGGTTGTAAAGCTGCGCTGCAAATGAGGGGGAGAAAAACTCCAGTGCGGCAAGTTTTGCAGCCGCAACTGGATTTCTGTGTGGGATAAGGCGCGCAATTCAGGCATGGCACTCATCCAAATGCCAGCAGCAAAAAGCTGGCGTTAAGCCTTCAGCTTACTTCTTGCCGCCCTTGGCATCGAACTGAACGAGATAAGCAAACAGATTGTTGATCTCGGTTTCATTGTTAATGCCAGCAAAGACCATCTTTGTGCCGGGGATCTTGGCCTTGGGGTTTTTGATATATTCTTTGAATGTGGCTTCATCCCACGTAAGGCCAGAATTCTTATTGGCATCGGAATAATTATAGCCTTCAATCTGACCGGATTTGCGGCCAATGATGCCATTCAGAATGGGACCAACAGCATTCTTGGCATCCGGGCCGAGCTGGTGGCAGGCCTTGCACTTCAAGAAAGAGCGCTCGCCAGCGGCAACGTCCTGAGCCAAAGCCTGACCCGAAGCGCCGAGCAAGACGAACAAGGAGGCGACCAAAGTCACGTTAGATTTCATGATCATGTCCTTTAAGAGAAGGGGCGCGCCCATGCGTCACCAGACCCATGCGTCACCAGATTTGAAGAGCAAGATTTCCGAAGCAGTGCCGGATCAGTCAGATAATTAGTGAAGATAGGGCGAAAAAACAACCCCCACCTTGTGTCCCCTCAACTGCGCCTGGTCCCGGCCTCCGCCCTGCCCAAAAGTGCAAGGGGTTAACCCTTAGACTTTGAACAAGGCAGAGCAGACGAGGGAAGAGAAGGCTTAACCTTGGCCATTGTCCGTCGTCGAATGATTTGGAACAGCCGCGCTAATTTTGGATCGGAGGTCATTGGCTCATCGGGTTTAAGTTATGCTGCTTGACGCTGATGGGTCAAGCGCCGGC
>CAIVAX010000467.1 GCA_903903935.1 uncultured Hyphomicrobiales bacterium
ACTTGACCCGTCGCAAACGTCCCGGTCACGGCCAAGACCTTAGCGCTGGTCGTACCAGACACTTGCAAGCGGGGCTCGGTACTCACATCCAGGGTCACCGCTGCGCCCGGCGTAGCGGCATCAATCATATTGAAATCGCCGATCGCATTGCCATTGGCCTCAAAGGGATAATACCAAAAACGGCCGGTCCATTTTTCAGCCGTCACATCAAATTCGAGAATGCGCGAGGCTTCTTTACCGTTGATCTGCTCCCAATCCTTCTTGTTCAGATCATAAATAGGTCCTTCGAGCATGCCATAGATAAACTTGCCATCTTTTGACGAGGCAAAGCCCTCAAACCCTTTCGAGCGACGCAGATTGGCATTGGTATAAGTGAGGCCGGGTGCGCCGGGAGAAGAGACCTGCCAATGATCGGGCGAGAGCACAGGCTTGCCATCAGCGAGTGTCTCAAACACTGCCAGCACCTTGCCGCTTTTGTCTGTTTTCAGAACATAGGGGCCGAATTCTTCACCAATCCAAAGATGATCACCGATGAATTGAAAGCCCTCAATGTCAAAATCTGAGCCCGTGAGATAGCGCTTCTCTGTTCCTTCATGGACAATGCGGAAAGGAACCTTTTTGTCGGGATCATGCAAGAAAATCGTATCAAGGGCCTCCCACTTTCCGCTCGTCCAATCGATCCGGTAGTGGTTGAGATAAAGCATGGAATCCATCGAATTGGCCTTAGAGCCAAAGCCATTGTCGGTGATGACCCAGAAGGTGCCGTCTGCCATTGTTTTGATACCAGAATGGCCCTGACGCGGCTGGCCTTGGAAGGGCAATTTCACGCCCGTGTCCCGCTCGAAGGACTTGCCCATCACTGAGCCCAGCGCCTCGACGCGCTTGCCGGTTGTATATTTGCCAGAGGTTTTCAAATCGACGGGCGCATCATTGGGCGCTGAGACAAAGCTTTCAGCCGGCAGAATGGCATGACCTGCGAGGGTTGCGGCAAATTCCTGCTGAGCAAAAGCAGCACTGGAGCCCAGCGCCAGAGAAACAGACAAGGCAATTAAGGAAATGTGAGGGATGGTGCGCATGATGCAGTCTCCAATCTAAGAGAGCTGCAGGTTTAAACGAGCGATATGACGGACATTTGTCGGAAAATTAACCCTTTTATTATGGTCGGCTTGCGCAGATATTTTAGTCTGAGCCCTTGATTATCGAAATGTGGGATCAATTGTGTGATCACAGGCTGCATGGGTGAGTCCTGGTTTGAGCTTCGCCATCACTTCTGCGAATACTTCTTGTTGGACTTTCATCAATTCCACATGGATTGGCGACCTCAACAAAGACCGGCTGCACAATTTGGGAGCGATAGCCAATCCACGAGGCTTCCAATTCGTCGATGATCAGATCACCACGCTCAAGCGGGCGAAAGGTCGGGCGTGTCAAAGTTCGAACAGGGTCCTTGCCCGAGAGCCAATGTTGATGCACGGGCATTTCAGAGCCTGCTCTCATCATAGCAGACATGGCTTCAGCCCATACAATCCAGTCAATCACACCTTCGCGCGCATGAAGAATCTTTGCTTCAATCCCTTTTTCAATCATCTGTGTTGATTTTCTCAGTGCCGCAATTTCCTCCTCGCTTTTAATGAATCGGACTTGATCTATGAGGCCTGTAGCGTCAACAAATTCAGCATGAGGAAAAGCCTCACGCATCGCTTTCCAGAAACCATAGAGAATCGTCCCTTCCGGCGTGCGCGTTCCAGCGCCAAGACCGGAAATCCCAATACATGCGTGGTCGAGGTTTAAATCGGGCCTCTATTCGCGCACGAGCGCTTGATGCACTCAAGGCCGTTGATTTGGCAGGATTAGAGGATAGGCCAGCACCAAAACTATCGGGAGGCCAGCAACAACGAGTCGCTTTAGCTCGGGCTGTGGCAGCTGAACCCAAGGTATTTCTATTTGATGAGCCGCTTTCGAATTTGGATGC
>CAIVAX010000468.1 GCA_903903935.1 uncultured Hyphomicrobiales bacterium
ATTTTGCGCGCCAGCTTGGCGACTTCCATGGCATAATCATCGACCTCTTGCGTGATCGTGGCCACAACAATCTGCTGCGGCGAAAGCCAGAGCGGCAAATGACCGGCATGATGCTCAATCAAAATTCCAGTAAAGCGCTCCAGAGATCCGCAGATCGCACGATGCACCATGACGGGGGGAACCTTGTCGCTCTTGTCATCGATGTAGAAAGCGCCAAAACGTTCTGGCAGATTGAAATCCACCTGTGTCGTGCCGCATTGCCAATCGCGACCAATCGCATCGCGCAACACATATTCAAATTTGGGCCCGTAGAAAGCGCCCTCGCCGGGATTGAGCGCTGTAGTGATAATATCGCCATGCTTGGCCTTGATATCCTCGAGCACACGCGACATCACCGCCTCGGCATGATCCCACATCGCATCTGTGCCAACCCGCTTTTCAGGACGGGTTGAGAGTTTCACCACAATCTTTTCAAAGCCGAAATCACGATAGACTGACAAAATGAGATCATTGATCTTCATGCATTCGTCGGCCAATTGCTCCTGCGTACAGAAAATATGCGCATCATCCTGCGTAAAGGCGCGCACCCGCATCACGCCATGCATAGCGCCAGAGGGCTCATAGCGATGCACAATGCCAAATTCTGCCAGACGCATCGGCAGATCTCGATAGCTGCGCAAACCATGCTTGAACAATTGCACATGGCCGGGGCAATTCATCGGCTTCAAGGCAAACATGCGCTGATCGGCTTCAGGATCTTCTGGCCGAATGAGGGCCGAGGCTGATTTGATCGCGAACATATTATCCGCATACCAACCCCAATGGCCCGAGGTCTCCCACAGCGCTTTATCCATGACCTGCGGCGCATTGACCTCTTGATAATTGCCCGCCAAACGCCGCCGCATATAAGAGACCAGCGATTGAAACAGCGTCCAGCCCTTGGGATGCCAGAAGATTGCACCGGGAGCCTCTTCTTGAAAATGGAACAGATCCATTTCGCGGCCCAATCGACGATGATCGCGCCGCTCCGCCTCTTCCAATTGCTTGAGATAGGTATCAAGCTCATCCTGTTTGGCAAAGGCAGTAGCATAGATACGCTGCAACATGGGCTTGGTGGAATCGCCGCGCCAATAAGCGCCAGCCACTTTCATCAATTTGAAGGCTGTGCCGATCTTGCCCGTTGAGGTCATATGAGGACCACGGCACAGATCGAGCCAATCGCCCTGCTTATAGATCTTCAAATCCTGATCAGCAGGAATCGCTTCGACCAGCTCAACTTTGAATGCCTCACCCTGCTTCTCGAAAAAAGAAATCGCCTGCGCGCGGGTCCAGATTTCTTTCACAAAGGGCCTGTCGCGTTCGATGATCTCGCGCATTTTCTTTTCAATCGCCGCAAAATCATCGGGCGTGAAGGGTTCCGCGCGGAAGAAATCATAATAAAAGCCATTCTCGATCACCGGACCAATGGTGACCTGCGTGCCTGGATAAAGTGTCTGCACTGCCTCGGCGAGCACATGGGCGCAATCATGGCGGATGAGCTCGAGCGCGCGCGGATCCTCGCGCATGACAAATTCGATTTTGGCATCTTTTTGGATGGGATCAGCAAGGTCTGCCAATTCACCATCCAGCGCCATAGCCACAGCCCGCTTGGCTAAAGAGGGGGAAATGCCCTTGGTAATTTCAAGACCCGTAATGCCGGGCGCAAATTGACGCTGGGCGCCATCGGGAAACGTAACAGAAAGCATGTGACACTCCATGGGCTCACTCGCCGAAACGGGCCGACGTAAGCGATGAATCGGGATACACAGAGATTGCCCATCAGGCAAGCTAGGATCAGGGGGAAGAGCAATCGCGCCACACCGCACTCAACCTACTTGTGTGGCTACTTATGTGGATCTTGCGCCTCGACGCCCTCGCACGACATTTTCGACCGCCACTGGCCATAGCGCCAAGGTCGCAGCGCCCCAGCACCCGGCGGCAAATCAGAGCGAACGGGATCATAGCCCGAGCCACCCCAGGGATGGCAGCGGCACAGACGCGACAATCCCATCCACCCCCCGGCCCATAGGCCATGTGTCTGAATGGCTTCGTCCATATAGTCCGAGCAACTGGGCAAATAGCGGCACTGCCGCCCGATCAGACTGGAGAGGGTGAGCTGGTAGAAGCGGATCAGGAGATGCGCCCCCTGCCGCGTGAGCGAGCGAGGGGGCTGATGCTCTGGCCTATGTGTCAAACTTGATCCTTCAAGCCAGTGGCTTGCCCTAGTACCTTGGCCCCAGTGTCTTGGCCCCAGTGTCTTGGCCCCAGTGTCTTGGTTTATGTCTGCAAACAGGGCCTATGGCTTTTAGCCAGTCTAAATTTTCGTCTCGATCTGATTGAGCGCATCAACCACAGCATCGAAGGTGAGCAAAGTGGAGGCGTGACGCGCTTTATAATCGCGCACAGGCTCGAGCACGGCCACATCCGCCCATTTACCCTCCTGCGGGGGAGCACCGTTTTCTTTGAGCATACGGCGCACTTGATCGCGCAAGCTGCGCATTTCTTCCGGCGTCGAGCCTACCACATGCCGCGCCATGATCGAGGAGGAGGCCTGACCCAAAGCGCAGGCTTTCACATCATGCGCGAAATCAGCGATTTTGCCATCCTGAACCCTGAGATCGACCGTCACCGTCGAGCCGCATAATTTGGAATGGGCCGTTGCGCTTGCATCTGGCTGGGAAAGGCGGCCCTGCTTGGGAATATCCGCCGCCAGTTCAAGAATGCGCTTATTATAGACATCGTTGAGCATGGATGGACTAAACCCCGTAAACATATCGGCACCCTTCAGGGAGCCGTCTACCTCTCTATATAGGAGGAGGGGGAGAGAGGTGAAAGTGCACTCGGCCCCCGCCTCAAATTTAAATTTAATATCTGTGGTCCATTCCCCCAAAACATGCGTAAATCTTTTGGTAGTCTCAAACAGCAAAGGGGGCGCCACATGGATGCCGTGGTTAAGACCTTGAATAAGCAGAATTTAACTGAAAATCAGGCCCATCGTGCCCCGCTCGAGCGCCCCTCGCGCGAAGAGGCTGAAGCTGCCGTAAAGGTACTTCTACAATGGGCCGGTGAAGATCCCAGCCGTGAAGGCCTCCTCGACACACCCAAGCGTGTCGTCAAAGCTTATGACGAGCTGTTTCGTGGCTATCGCGAAAATGCGTCTGAAGTCCTCTCCAAAGTCTTCGAAGAAGTCGATGGCTATGACGATATGGTGCTGGTGCGGGACATTCCCTTCCATTCCCATTGCGAACATCACATGGTCCCCTTTGTGGGTAAGGCACATATTGCCTATTTCCCCGCTGGCGGCGTGGTTGGCTTGTCAAAACTGGCCCGCACGGTCGATGTCTATGCTCGGCGTTTCCAGACTCAGGAAACAATGACCGCGCAAATCACCGATTCCATTGATCAGGCCCTCAAGCCGCGTGGCATAGCTGTTTTGATCGAAGCCGAGCACATGTGCATGTCCATGCGCGGTGTGCAAAAGCAGGGCGCTTCGACCATCACCACACGCTTTACCGGTGTCTTCCGCGATGATCCGGCTGAACAAGTCCGGTTCATGTCTATGGTGCGCGGCCTAAAATAATCGTATAAGACTGCACCATTGAGCTCAAACTCAATGGTGCCAATAATTGGCATATTAAAATTGCCTCAAGGGGGAAACTATGTCGTTTTTTTCAACATCGCTGCGCACCTGCGCTCTGGCATCTGTATTAGGTCTTGGCCTTGCCACTCAGGCTCTCGCGCAAGCTCCTGCTGCTCCCGCCGCACCTGCTGGCCCTACCATCACATTGACCTCCCCTACGCATCCATACGGTGCCTTCCTCGATAAGAACTATGCTGGCCCGACCAGCCCGCAAATGGCTTGCGGTGGCGAGAATGTGTCTTTGCCTCTGCAATGGTCCAATGCTCCGGCTAATACCAAGAGCTTTGCTGTGATCCTGTTTGACTTCGAAGGTGGCCGTGGCCCCGGCGTTGTGCATTGGGTTGCCTATGGCATTGCTCCTGATGTGACCTCATTGGCTGAAGGCGAAGGCACCAATCCTTCCCCGCGCATTGTCGGCGGCAGCAATATGCGCCAGATGGGCACTTATTTTGGTCCATGCGCTGGAGCAACTGACTCACCCCATCATTATATCTACAGCGTCTATGCACTGGATATGGCCAAGGATGAATTGCCAGCAGGTCTGACCCGCGATCAATTCCTCGAGAAGGTAAAGGGTAAGGTCATCAATATGACCAGCCTCGTTGCAACCTATCGCCGTCCGCAATGATCTGACGCAATTTATACTATTGAGCGGGCCAGTTCAGATGATGAGCTGGCCCGTTTCATTTTCAATCAAGCGCAACAGTGCCAGCGCCGTCATTTCAGATGTTTTGGGATTGCCCCTCAGAGGTCTGTTTTCAATCTCGATAGTCAAGGCGCCAAAGACGCCCTTGGCCTCTAGACGATGGCAATTGCTGATCGCCTCAGGATCAGCCACCAGCACAACATGTGTGGCATCAAGCCCGAGGCCAGCCAGCGCAGAAATCACCGCAACATTGGCATTTTGCGGAAAAGCGGCAGCAGCCTGACGCGCCGTGCCGCGAAAAAATTCCGTTCTGGTCGCAAGCTGATCAAGAGTGAGGATTTGTTCTGCCGCCGTGCCACGCCATCCCGCACACGGCTTGATAATGGTATGGCGCACAAACTCCAACTCAAGATGAGCTGCAGCTCTCAACGCATCCACACCCGCCAAGGCACCTGGAAAAATCAACAGACGCGAGCCATTCTCTTTGGCTGTGGCTAGCAAAGAGATCATTACATCTTCATCGACAAAAGCACTCGTTGATGCAGGCGCAAAAGCTTTTGCATAGCGCAGTGCCGCCCCGCCCCATTCGCGAACAGCCTCGCCTTTTGCCGCTTCTACAACAAGATCAATCTTGAGATGTTCGAGTTGCTCGGGCGCAAAGATATGCAGCACATGCTTTGGCACATCGGCAGGGCGTGCTGTGCCTTTGCGTAATCCAATCGCGACCAATTCGACATTGAGCTGGCTCTGATTGATCAGCTCAACCAGCCGACGCGCCAAAGCACCCCATCCGATGATGACCAGACGCAAGCTCAGAGCTTCACCCAATCAGCTGGAGGTGTTTTGCCAGGATGCACGTTGCCGCAAGCCTGACAGGTGCACGCCTGTTCATTAGCATAAAAGGCCTCAAAGAGTGGCGGTAAATCCCGCACAATGTCTTTGACCTCAACCTCGACACGGTACACGAGCCCTTTGCAATTCATGCAAAACCATTCAAAGCCATCTTTGATGTGAGGCTGGCGCGGCGATTCCACCACAAGACCGATTGAGCCGGGCATAGGACGTTGCGGCGAATGACGCACATGCGGGGGCAGAAGAAAAACATCACCCTCTTTTATGCGGATATCTTCATGCTGGCCGCGATCCACCACTTTGAGAACCATATCGCCCTTGAGCTGATAGAAAAACTCTTCAACCGGATCATCATGAAAATCGACCCGTTGATTGGGCCCGCCAACCACTTGCACGACCAGACCATTGTTTTGCGGAAAGACCATTTTATTGCCAACAGGCGGCTTGAGAAATTGCGCATTCTCATTGATCCACGCCTGAAAATTGAAAGGCTGAAAGCGGCTCATCTGATCCTCTTCATTTTTAAACTGTCTTGAGACCACAAGAGTTAAAAGCCGCGCGCACAGCGCTCTTTTCCTCCTCGCTCAAATCAAGCATGGGGGGACGCACACGCCCACCCACTTGGCCTAAAAGTTCCTGCCAATATTTAGGATGCGCGTGCGGCTTTTCTGCA
>CAIVAX010000469.1 GCA_903903935.1 uncultured Hyphomicrobiales bacterium
ATACTTACGCGCAGATGAAGTCCATGCGAGGTGTGTTGGACTTTGAGGATCTGATTGACCGCACGCGCTCGCTTTTATCCCGCTCTGATGCGGCATGGGTCCTCTATAAGCTTGATGCGGGCATTGATCATATTCTTGTTGATGAGGCGCAAGATACTTCTCCAGCCCAATGGGCTATTTTGGAATCGCTCGCCTCCGATTTCACTGCTGGTTATGGTGCGCGCGAAGTTCGTCGCACCTTTTTTGCTGTGGGGGATGAGAAGCAATCCATCTTCTCCTTTCAAGGAGCGGCACCTCATATGTTCGATTTGATGCGCAAAACCTTTGCGCAGAAGGTTGAAAAAGCCAACCAGCGCTTTAACCAGGTGCGCCTCAATCTGTCATTTCGATCTGTGGGGCCGGTCTTATCAGCTGTCGATACAGTTTTTGAGACAGATGAGTTTTATCACGGTGTTGTCGCTCAATCGGATGTCTGGACTCCGCATGAGGCGCTTAAAAGTCATTTGCATGGCCTCGTTGAAATCTGGGATCCGATTTTTGCAACAACGCAAGAGGCACCCCAAGACTGGATGTTACCGGTTGATCGCCAACAGGCCAGCGATCCGCCTGTCCTATTAGCGCGCAAAATAGCCCTCACAATCAAAGATTGGCTGTCTCCCTCCAGTCTCGAAGCGGTCCATGATGAGAAGACGGGCGAGGCGCGCAGGATCAGCGCCGGTGATATTCTTATTTTAGTGCGCTCTCGCGGGCCTTTTTTTGAAGCAGTTATCAGAGCCCTCAAAGATTGCGCGGTGAATGTTGCAGGCGCTGATCGCCTGCTGCTCACCGAGCATATTGCGGTGATGGATCTCATTGCGGCCGGGCGCGCGGCCTTATTGCCGCAAGACGATTTGAATCTGGCCTGCGTGCTCAAATCACCACTCATTGGTTTTGATGATGACGATCTTCTCGAAATCGCTCCCATGCGGGACGGCTCTTTGTTTGAGGCTTTGCAAAGCTCTCAAAATCCCTCCCATCACAGCGCAGTTCAAAAGCTGATGCTCTGGCAAGAGCGCAGCCAAGCGCTCACACCTTTTGCATTTTATGCGCAATTGCTGGGGCGGGATCGCGGCCGACAAATTCTGATCTCGCGTCTTGGACCTGAAGCTGGTGATGCCATAGATGAATTCATGCGTTTGGCGCTTGCGCATGAGCGCCATGATATTCCCTCGCTGCTCTCCTTTCTGCATGGTCTGGAAGGCGTCGATATTTCAATCAAACGCGATCTGGATTCCGCCAAAGATGCTGTGCGGGTCATGACCATCCATGCCTCAAAAGGGTTGGAATCAAAAATCGTCTTTCTGCCTGATACCTTCGGCGCTGTCACTTCGCGACATGATCCCAGATTAATGACTCTGAGTTCTGATCATGCTGATCAGCCCTGGCTGGCCTGGACGCCTGGAAAGTCAGATGAGCCTGCTGCTTTGGGTGAAGCGCGTCTCTCTGCACAGCAAGCTCAGGAAGATGAGAAACGCCGCTTGCTTTATGTTGCTATGACAAGAGCTGAAGAGCGGCTCTATATTGCCGGTTTTTATGGTCTGAAAAAACCCAAGACCAATTGGTATGAAACTATTCGCGCGGCTCTTGAGCCCTTATGTTCAACTGTGGAGATCAACCCAACGGGTCCTGCGCCAGAACAGATCTTGCGTTATGGCACAGCCCTCACGCTTACTCAGATGCAAATGAGTGTTGCAGCACAGCAGGCGCCTTCGACTTTGCCAGATTGGGTGCATCGGCCTATCAAATATGAAATGGCCCCTTCCCCACCTATCAGCCCCAGCTCCCTCCTGGCAGCGGCAGATCAAGAAGAGGTCATTATGCCTGATGCTGATCCTTTGGCGCGCGCCAGAGCGGCGCATATGGGCCGTCTGGTTCATTCCATGTTGCAATATTTACCCCAGCTTGAACTCGCGCAGCGCTTGGATCAGGCTGAGCGCTTCATGCGCATCAAAGGGAGTGATGTGCCCGATCCTGAACGAAAGCGGCTGATTGCTGACGTCTTGCGCTTGATTGAAAATCCTGATTTGGTCGATTTGTTCTCCGCTTCTTCACAGGTTGAGGTCGCGATAGCGGGTCAATTGCAGCGCCCCAATGGATCCGTGATGCATATTATCGGTCAAGTGGATCGTATAGCTATTCTAGATGACAGGGTCCTGATCGCTGATTTCAAGACAGGCCGCCCGCGCAGTGAGGCCGATATTCCTTTGCCCTATCTTCGGCAATTGGCGCTCTACCGGGCCATATTAACCCCCCTCTATCCGGGCAAAGATGTGCAGGCCTCGATCATTTGGACCTCTGGTCCGCACATGGTTGAAATTGCGCCTGCAAGGCTGGATGCGATGCTTGTTGAGACCTTGGCTTAAGCGGAGGTTGGGCTTAAGCTGTGGCCGGTCTTAAGCATATTTTGACTATGAAAGGCTTGTGAAGAGGCGCTCACCGCTTGACGTTCGCCATGAGCATTCCTAGGTTCTGGTCAGCTTAGCGGGAATAGTCCGGCTGAATTCTAAAAAGGGGATTGTTATGGCCACCGTCAAGGTAACCGATGCCAGTTTCGAGGCCGATGTGCTGAACTCAACTGTGCCGGTCGTGGTAGATTTCTGGGCTGAATGGTGCGGCCCCTGCAAAATGATTGGCCCCTCTTTGGAAGAAATCGCTGGCGAAATGGCTGGCAAGGTGAAAATCACCAAGGTCAATGTCGATGAAAATCCCGGCGTTGCTGGCAAACTGGGCATTCGCTCCATTCCTACCTTGATGCTGTTCAAGGATGGCAAACTGAGCTCACAGAAAGTCGGCGCAGCTCCCAAGGGCGAGCTCGTCAAATGGATTTCAGGCGCAATCTGATCTGATATGCGCTGCACTCACATCAGCCGACGTTAGGTCGGCTGATGTCACCTTCGTGCTTAATCTTTTTATTTTGCCGGTGGCTCCAACAAGGCTTTGGCGCGTTGCAGTATGGGCGCCGGCGTATTGATCATCGCTTCAGCAATTTTCTGTGCGCTCTCGCCATCAGATGGACTGAGATCCATTTGCGCTTTTTGCGCTTCGCTTAAAAATTGCGGATCTTTCATCAAATCCATAAAAGCCTTGCGCAAGGCCGCCAGACGTTCAGGCGGAACCTCGGGCGTGGTGACCAGTGCCCGCGATATTCCCATATCGGCAGAGATGAATTTCAGCACTTCGCGATCCTGATCATTTTTCGCTAATTCATACATCAGCGGCACATCTTGCAGATCGGGCGCGCGCTTCAGCGCAACTTGGACAAGAATGTGGATTTTCTTTTCAGCAATCCAATCTGGATGTCCGCTCTTCCACGAGGCCCAAGAATTAGAGCCACGTCCACCCACTTCGCCCTTTTCCATCGCCAGATTCACATCATTGCCGCCGGGATAGCCGCTGACGATTTTAAACTTGGTGCCAATCAAAGCATTCATCACGGATGGATAAATGTAAGATGTCGTTGCCGTGCCCGGTGAGCCGACAATCAATTCACTTTGCATGGCCTCTTGAATGGTTTTGATATTGGTCGTGTGCCACGAATTGAGCACATTGGGACTATCGGTTGTATTGCCGATCCAGCCAAATTTACGCACGTCAAACTCAACCGCAGTGCCACCCATCGCCTGATAGGATGGCATGCTTTGAAAAATGATGTGCAACACAGTGCCATCATGCGGGGCGACCTTCATCATATGATTGGCAGCTTGAATGCCAACACCGCCAGGCATATTGCGCGCCACAATGGCTGGATTGCCGGGAATGAAACGCGTGAGATGGCGCGCCAACATGCGCCCGCGTATGTCATAATCACCGCCCGGTGAAGTGGGAATGATGAGATCGAGTGTCTTGCCTTTGTAAAAATCTTCAACGGCATCGGCCTGTACGGATTGAGCCAGCATGCCAAAGGTCAAACTGAGTGAAAGCAAAGCCAAAGTGCGGCGCAAAGTCGACATAAGTCTCTCCCCGAGTGCGATGATCTTGTTCTTGTCAGCAGTCTAGCCTGACTAGACTGGCTGACAAGCTATGAATCATCCCTATTCGGGCAAAGAGCCATTGGCCTTGAGGACATCCCCCGCCAGATAAAGCGACCCGCCAATCAATATGCGCGGAGCAATCGGCCAATCTCGCGCCGCAATCAGACGCAGAGCATGCGCGACATTCTCACAGGCCTGCGCCTCAAGCCCGGCGGAGTGGGCTGCTTCAACCACATCTGCCGCAGAGCGAGCATGGTGTTCGCCAGCAATGGGCACAGCCAGAACAAGATCTGCAAGCCCTTTGAAATGCCGCAAAATACCAATCGTATCTTTGGTTGCCAGCGTGCCGCAGATCAAGGCGAGGGGGCGGGCTTGGCGCGCTTTGAATTCGTGCATGGCTTGCGCCAGAACCTGTGCGCCCGCCTCATTATGGCCGCCATCAAGCCAGAGCTCGGCGCCTTTGGGAATGAGCTTGAACAGCTCGCCTTGGCTAATTTGCTGTAGGCGCGCGGGCCATTGCACACGGACCAAGCCATGCTCAAAAGCCATTTGAGGAAGTTCAGGCGCAATCCAGCGCAAGGTTGCAATGGCTGCTGCCGCGTTTTGCAATTGATGGCGTCCTGCCAGATGCGGCAAAGGCAGATCCATCAGCCCCTGCTCATCCTGATAGACATAGCGGCCATGTTCCTCGTGAACAGCATAATCCTGCCCGGCAATGATCATGGGCGCGGCTAATTTTTCGGCCTCGCGCACGAGAACATCGAGCGCCTCTTGGCTTTGATAGCCGATGATGAGAGGGCACCCAGCTTTGATAATGCCGGCTTTCTCGCCAGCAATTTTATCAATCGTTGTGCCCAGAAATTCAGGATGATCAAAAGAGATCGGCGTGATCACGCTGGCTTTGGGCTGGGTGATCACATTGGTGGCATCATAGCGCCCGCCCAAGCCCACTTCGAGCAAGAGATAATCAGCCTTATGATCAGCAAATAATTTGAACGCGGCGGCTGTTGTAATTTCAAACACAGTGATCGGGGCGCCCGCATTG
>CAIVAX010000470.1 GCA_903903935.1 uncultured Hyphomicrobiales bacterium
GGCGATGTCAAATATCACCTTGGCGCGTCATCGGATCGTGAGTTTGATGGCAATAAAGTCCATTTATCGCTCACAGCCAATCCTTCCCATCTTGAAATTGCCGATCCCGTTGTGTTGGGCAAAGTCCGAGCCAAGCAAGATCAACTGGGAGATGTGACAGATCGCACCCAAGTTCTGCCCCTTTTGATCCATGGCGATGCGGCTTTTGCCGGACAAGGGGTCGTCGCAGAATGTTTTGGCCTTTCAGGCTTGAAGGGCCATCGCACCGGCGGCTCGATTCATTTCATCGTCAATAATCAGATCGGTTTCACGACCTATCCACGTTATTCACGCTCCTCGCCCTATCCCTCTGACGTCGCCAAAATGATTGAGGCGCCGATTCTTCATGTGAATGGCGATGATCCTGAAGCTGTCGTCTATGTGGCCAAAATTGCCATCGAATTTCGTCAGCGCTTCCATAAGCCCGTCGTCATAGATATGTTTTGCTATCGTCGGCATGGCCATAATGAAGGCGATGAGCCCAGCTTCACTCAGCCACAAATGTATAAGAAGATCCGGTCGCATCAAACGACGCTGGAAATCTATGCGAACAAGCTCGTTGAAGAAGGAGTCATTTCCCGCACTGAAGCTGAATCACAAATCGCCTCTTGGCGCGAAAAGCTTGATGGTGAATTCGAAGCGGCTCAAAGCTATAAGCCCAATAAGGCGGATTGGCTGGATGGGCGTTGGGCAGGCTTGAAGCCTGCCAATGATGGCGCCGATGATGCTCGGCGCGGCACCACTGGTGTTGCTCTTGATAAATTGCGCTTTATCGGCGATCGCCTCAGCTATGTGCCCGAAGGTTTCAATGTCCATAAAACCATTCAGCGTTTTATGGAAAGCCGCAAGAAGATGATCGAAACAGGCTCCGATATTGACTGGGCGATGGGCGAAGCCCTGGCCTTTGGCACTCTGGTTGATGAGGGCCATCCCGTTCGTCTCTCGGGACAGGATAGTGAGCGCGGGACTTTCTCGCAAAGACATTCCGTCTTGATTGATCAAGAAACCGAAGCGCGCCTCGTTCCACTCAATCATATTCGCGAGGGACAATCGCGGTATGAAGTGATCAATTCCATGCTCTCTGAAGAGGCGGTTCTAGGTTTTGAATATGGCTATACCTTAACCGAACCCAATTCATTGGTGATGTGGGAAGCGCAATTTGGTGATTTCGCTAATGGCGCTCAGGTCTTGTTTGACCAATTCATCTCATCGGGTGAGCGTAAATGGCTGCGCATGTCCGCCCTCGTTTGCCTTTTGCCGCATGGCTATGAAGGTCAGGGCCCGGAGCATTCCTCGGCAAGACTTGAGCGTTACCTTCAAATGTGCGCTGAGGATAATATGCAAGTAGCGAATTGCTCCACTCCAGCGCAATATTTTCACATCCTACGTCGTCAATTGAAACGCGATATTCGCAAGCCGCTCATTTTAATGACACCAAAATCTTTGCTGCGTCATAAAAGAGCTATCTCCACGCTTGCAGATCTGGGACCCGGATCTTCTTTCCATCGCCTTTTGTGGGATGATGCGGAACGCTTAAAGGACGAAAAAATCAAGCTCGTGCGCGATGACAAGATCCGTCGCGTCGTCCTGTGTTCCGGTAAGGTCTATTATGACCTCTACGAAGAGCGGGAGCGTCTTGGGATAGATGACGTCTATCTTGTGCGTGTCGAACAGCTCTATCCCTTCCCCCTAAAAGCCTTGCTGACAGGACTTTCACGCTTCAAAAAGGCTGATGTAGTGTGGTGTCAGGAAGAGCCTAAAAACATGGGTGCTTGGAGTTTTGTCGAACCCTATATTGAATGGGTACTCGGACAGGCAGGCGGCAAAGCAAAACGGGCCCGCTATGTTGGCCGTCCAGCTTCTGCAGCAACGGCCACGGGCCTGATGTCTAAGCATTTGGCTCAACTCAAAGCATTCCTTGATGAAGCATTCGCTCCCTAAAGCGTGACTTTGCATTTGGCAGCATAACTCAATCAGAAGGCCGCAGTTGCGGATGTGATCAGATGAACATTGAAATTCGTGTCCCCACTCTGGGTGAATCCGTTGCTGAAGCAACAATTGGAAAATGGTTCAAAAAGCCCGGCGATGCGGTTCAGGCTGACGAGCCTTTGGTTGAACTAGAGACCGATAAGGTCACGCTTGAAGTGAATGCGCCTGCTGCTGGCATATTATCTGAAGTCACCGCCAAGGATGGTGAGACCGTTTCTCCTGGAGCTCTTCTGGGTCAGATCACGTCTGGTCCCGCAGCTTCTGCCCCCCCTCGCGCGGCAGAAGCGCCCAAAAAAGCTGCGCCCGCAAAACCTGCTGCTGCCGCTATGCCTGCCGCCCCTGCGGCAGCAAAAATCGCTGCTGATAATAATCTGAACCTCGCCAATGTGTCGGGTTCGGGTGTTCGCGGTCAAGTCCTCAAGGGCGATGTTCTATCCGCTTTGGCGACTCCTGCTCCTGCTCCTGCCCTAGCAAGCGTACCAGCTATGATGCGTGCTCCTTCACCGGTTGATGATGCGTCGCGTGAAGAGCGGATCAAAATGACAAAGCTGCGGCAAACCATCGCCCGCCGCCTGAAAGAGGCGCAGAATACTGCTGCCATGCTGACAACTTTCAATGAAGTTGACATGACCGAGGTAATGGCTCTGCGCAATCGCTATAAGGATGTCTTCGAGAAAAAGCACGGCGCCAAACTTGGCTTCATGAGCTTCTTTGCCAAAGCCGTTGTGCAGGCTCTCAAAGATGTGCCAGCCGTGAATGCTGAAATTGACGGACAAGATCTCATCTACAAGAACTATTACCATCTTGGGATTGCGGTTGGCACAGATAAGGGCCTTGTTGTTCCTGTCGTGCGCAATGCAGATCAACTCAGCCTTGCTGCGATTGAGAAGACGATCAGTGATTTTGGTCGTCGCGCCAGAGATGGGCAGTTAAAGATCGACGAAATGCAAGGCGGCACATTCACCATCACCAATGGTGGCATTTATGGATCTCTGATGTCCACGCCCATTCTGAATGCCCCTCAATCGGGCATTCTTGGCATGCACAAAATTCAGGACCGGCCCATGGTTGTCGGCGGTAAAATTGAAATCCGACCGATGATGTATCTGGCTTTAAGCTATGATCATCGAATTGTGGATGGCAAAGAAGCTGTCACCTTCCTTGTGCGTGTCAAAGAGGCCCTTGAAGATCCAGCCAGACTTGTTCTGGATCTGTGAGAGCCTCACATCAAAGAGCAAATGACGCATTGCGCCTAACATCGGGCTCACTGAGCTGATTGAGGAGAACATCATGGCCTATGATCTTGTCGTTATTGGCACTGGCCCCGGTGGTTATGTCTGCGCCATTCGTGCGGCTCAACTTGGGATGAAAGTCGCTGTCGTTGAAAAGCGCAAGACGCATGGTGGAACATGCCTTAATGTCGGCTGTATTCCTTCCAAGGCCCTGCTGCATGCGTCTGAAATGTTCGATTTGACAGCACATGATTTTGCCTCTTTAGGAATTATCGTGCCCACGCCAAAGCTCGATTTTGCAGCTTTGATGAAACACAAATCGGAAACCGTTTCCGCAAATGTGAATGGCGTTGGCTTTCTCTTGAAGAAAAATAAAGTTGATAGCCATTTTGGATTGGGAACAATTGTCACGCCCAATCAAGTTCGGGTGACAGCTGAAGATGGCAGCCAGACTCTGCTGGATACACGCAATATTGTGATCGCAACCGGCTCGGAAGTGACGCCCCTGCCCGGCGTTACAATTGATGAGAAAATTATCGTCTCCTCAACGGGCGCGCTGGATCTGGAAAAAGTTCCGCAACATTTGGTCGTCATTGGCGCTGGCGTGATCGGCCTTGAACTGAGTTCTGTCTGGCGCCGCTTGGGCGCCAAGGTCACGGTCATTGAATATCTTGATCGTATTTTGCCTGGCCTTGATCTTGAAGTGACCAAGCAATTTCAACGCATACTTGAAAAGCAAGGAATTGCCTTCGAACTGGGACAAAAAGTAACCAAGGTCGAAACGCAGTCTAATTCTGCTAAGGTTTCGCTTGAACCCGCCCAAGGCGGGGCTGCGCGTCATATCGATGCAGATATCGTGCTTGTTGCAATCGGTCGGCGCGCCTTCACAGCTGGCTTGGGCTTGGAAGAGGTTGGCATTGCCTCTGAGCGTGGCAAAGTGATCATTGATGATCATTTCCGCACCTCTATTCCCAACATCTATGCCATTGGTGATGTTGTCCGCGGCCTCATGCTAGCTCATAAAGCCGAAGATGAAGGCATGGCTGTTGCCGAGATTCTGGCTGGCCAACATGGCCATGTGAATTATCAAACCATTCCCGGTGTCGTTTATACTCATCCAGAAATTGCTTCTGTCGGCAAAACGGAAGAGGAATTAAAGGCTGAGAAGATCGACTATCGTGTTGGCAAATTTCCCTTCACAGCCAATGGGCGAGCACGCGCTATGCGACATACAGATGGGTTTGTAAAAATCCTCGCCGATGCTCAAACCGATCGGATTCTTGGCGTACATATTCTCGGCGCTGGCGCTGGGGAATTGATCGGCGAAGCTGTGGTCATTATGGAGTTTGGTGGCTCGGCTGAGGATTTGGCGCGCATTTGCCATGCTCACCCCACAATGTCGGAAGCGGTGAAAGAAGCCGCCTTGAATGTTGATAAAAGATCGATCCATATTTGAACCTGATCAACAGCTCTAAAAATTCGCTCATATGAGCAAGCGCCAATGAGCAAACGCAGGTTCAAATGGCTCTGGATTATCCTTGCCCTCCTCTTTCTCTTTGAGGCGTGGTTTTGGGACACATGTCAGGCCATCTGGCGTGGCAGCTTCCTCTATCAATATTGGAAGCGCTTTGAGCCGAGATTTCGAGCCTGGCTCTTAGAAAAACCCATCTGGATCTCGCTTTGCGTTTTCCTCATTCCGATTCTGCTGATTGAACCCTTTCAGATTCTCTGCCTCTGGCTGATCGCCGAACATTACATCTTCACCGGGGTGATGTTGTTGGTGATCGCCAAATTTATCGGGCTGGGCCTCTTTGCCATTGCGTTTGATCTGACTCGAGAAAAACTTCTCACCTCGCCCCTTCTTTTCAAATTTTATCATATGATCATGGCTTGGCGGCTTTGGGCACATGAACTCACTCAGCCCTATACTCAGCTTCTGCGCCAAACGATCTATCGGTTGAAAGTCAGACACACAACGAACAGCTCACTTTCACACCGCATCCAGCGCTACAAAGAGCTCTTGATCCGGCTGCGAGCCAGAGTTCGATCCCCAAAATAGAAGCTCAATTTTTCGCTCTTGGATGAGCTGCCTGATAGGCTTTGAACAAGCGCGAAGCATCAACCGCTGTATAGACTTGCGTCGACGACAAAGAAGAATGGCCCAATAATTCCTGAATGCTGCGCAAATCTCCGCCCCTCGCCAGCAAATGCGTGGCAAAGGAATGCCGGAGCGCATGCGGGGTTGCATGAGCGGGAAGGCCCAAAGCACCTCTGAGCCGCTCGACAGTCAATTGCACAATACGAGCCCGCAAGGGCCCACCCTTGGCTCCCAAAAACAAAGGACCATCCGCATCGATCACATAGGGGCAGAGTTTAAGATAGGCCTCAATCGCCTCACTCAGCGGCTGAATGATTGGAACTTCCCGCTTCTTGCCCCCTTTGCCGAGAATAGTCAGCGTCTCATGCCCATTGAGAGGTGCATCCCGGCGCAAAATTCCCAGCGCTTCTGAAATTCTGAGCCCGGCCCCATAGAGCAGTCCCAGGACGGCAGCATCCCGTGCCAGAATCCAAGGCTCAATCTGATCAAAGGCAGGATCAGACGCATCGGTCATCCGAACCGCCAGGTCAGCCGCCAAGGGCTTGGGCAGTCCACGCATGACCTTAGGGGTTTTCACCGCAAACAGAGCCGGACTGGTGACTAGACCCAATCGGGTGAGATATCTGGCTAATGACCGCACCCCCGCAAGGCCGCGCAGCATGGATTTGTTGCCAATGCCTTGCCCGCGCCGAAACGCCATAAAAGCTCGGATTTCAAGTGGATGGATCTCATCAAAAGATTTAAAATCAATAAGATGATCGTTTTTTTGCGATAGAAAACTCAAAAACTGCCGCGCATCGCGCAGATAGGCCTCAATGGTCAAGCTTGAGTGCCTTTTTTCATGCTCCAGATAGCCAAGCCAACGGGTGAAGGCCTCAAGGAATTCACTCGACACAGGAAGCTGAGGAAGAGTCTCTTCAGCTTCCGGAGCAATACTGGGGGGCGCGGGCTTCATAATCAGATCATCAATCCCCAGCACTAGATGTGAAGGGACACTCAAGTCCCTTGTTTTATCTGCTGAATAGCCTCTGCCATGAATTCATCCATAGTGCGACGAATTTGATGGTCAGACACCATGACGCCAGCCTTGTCAAAGTCGGCTCGGATCTGATTGAAGACGTCTTGATCTCCAGCCTCCTGAAGATCCACGGCAACGAGATTTTTCGCATAGGCCTCTGCCTCAGCGCCCGTCTTGCCCAGTTTTTCAGCTGCCCACTGACCTAAAAGCCGATTACGCCTCGCCTCAGCCTTGAACTGAATCTCAGAATCCAAAGCAAATTTCTTTTCAAACCCTTCGCCACGCTTTTCAAATGAGTTCATATCAAAACCCCCTTGCTGATCGAACAGCTTTAGTTGAGATAAGAAGGAAA
>CAIVAX010000471.1 GCA_903903935.1 uncultured Hyphomicrobiales bacterium
CAGTTTTGCATTTTTTCTAGCTTATGGCGCTCCAGCGCACGCGCAAAATCTTTTGCAAAATTTTTTCCAAAATCTGTTTCAGCCCGCACCGCAAACTCCTGCGCCTCCCCGCCAGAGCGCTCCTCGTCCCGCAGCGCCACGGCCTCAATCACAGCCAACACAGCCAGCGCCGCCTGATCAGCCTGCTCCCTATGAGCCGCAAATGCTCAGATTGGCGGAAGTGCTGGGCGTGTTGAGCTATCTGCGCGATCTGTGCGAGGCGGGCGATGCCGATCAATGGCGGGCGCAAATGACAGCGCTTTTGCAGGAAGAAGGCCTTAATCTCAAACGCAAGGAGCGTCTGGCTGGCGCGTTTAATCAGGGCTTCCAAGGCTATGAAGTGAGCTATCGCAGCTGCACGCCTAATGCACGCCTTGTCATGTCGCGGGCGATGAGCGAGGGGGAGCGTTTAACACGCGATTTGGCCAGCCGCTTTGGCACAGACTGAGATTCACCCTTTTTCGGCCTTTGAGTTAACCTTTTCTCAAGGTTGATGTCGCTGTTCCTGCGACTTGCCTCTATGATAGGCAAATGGAAACTGATCCCACCCTGTTTTTTGACGATATGAGCTTGGCTGACGAGCGTCGCGAAGCCATGCTTTATCTCGAAGAGGCGTTTGCCGAAGCGATCATGTCCGGCATTGATGGGGACTGCATTGCGCAGGCCGCTATTTTTTCAGCATTGACGGAATTTGTCGCCACTTATGGCGAAGAGGCTGTGGCGAAATTTGCCGAGCGTTTGCCTGAGCGAATCCGTCAGGGCGAATTCACGCTTTCAATTAAGCATTAAAGTTGCGATTAAGCATTGATCGCGAGTCTTGGATCGCGAGTCTTGGATCGCGAGTGCTGGCACCGATCTTAAGTCTGGCCGGGCCGGAGCTTGTAGAAAATGTGATTGCCGATCACATCCATTTTCTTGAGTTGTTTAGACCAACGCGGCTTGACGTAATTGGCATGATAATGCGTTGCTCCGCCCACATCCGCCACATAGGTCTGCCCTTGTGTGACTTCGCGGGCAATGCGCTGGGCAATGGCCCAAGGCTCGGGCTCGGTAATGCGTAAGGATTTGCCTTCGCAGGCAAAGGAAAACTGACAGGCATTGTGGCGATGGCGGTTTTGATAGACCACGCCGCAGACGCTGGGTGGATAAAGTCCGCTTGAGACGCGATTGAGCACGACTTGCGCAACAGCCGCTTGGCCTTCTTCAGGTTCACTACGCGCTTCAAAATAAATCGCTTCAGCTAGACATTTTTCTTCCCGCGCCCATTGATCCTGATCCAGCAGGGCGGCGTAATTGGGCCGCTGGGAGGGGCTGCGCGGCACGAGCGAGAGCTGGTTATTCGCCTGAGCATTGCCTAAGCCTGCCTTGGGATCTTTGGTCATTTCGGCAATCTGCAATGGGGTTTGATCCGCTGCAGCGGGTGTTGAAGAGGCCAGCGCAATGGCGCGCGGCACGGCAGGGGTGGACCCATCTTGACGTTGATTGCGTGCGCCGCCCGAGCGCAAAGTGAGTTGTGAAATGGTCTGTGAACTCGAAATGGTCTGTGCACTCATCGGCGAGGCGCCAGCAGCTGGCACTTGTGCCGGAGTGTTTTGAGTCGTGTTGTTGTGAGCTGTCGGGGTGGAGGGCGTTTGATCGCGCTCAAAGCTGGAATTGGCAATGGTCTCTTGATCAGCCGCTGACCATGAGTCAAAGCCGTCAAAGGCCAGATAATCTTCGGCGGATAAGACCAATTCCTCGGCGCGATAAGCAGCAAGATTGGCTTTGGCACGCAATTTGGCATCAAAGGTCGGTCTTATTCCCACATTGGGATTGCCCTTATTGGTCCGGTCAGGCTGTGGAAAGGCATTGGCACTGCGCTTGAGTTCAATCCGCGGCTCGATTTCATCGGGGCGCGAGAGAAAATCCTTGCGCTCACCCAAAGTCAGGCTGGCTGTTTGGGCGAGAGGATCATTGGCAAATATAGCCCCTTTGGCAAAACCAGCGAATTGAAATTGGCTTTGCAAAATCTGGTTCATGCCAGATGTGGGCAGGGCTGGAACCAGATCTAAAGGAGCGCTTGTCCTGCCGATGCGATTTGGAGCCAGAGAGGCGCCGATGGAGGCATCCTGTCCGGCTTCTGCTGTCAGAGAAATGACCATGCCCAGAGCAACGCACCAAGGCGCAAGGACATTGAGTGTCCAAGCAAAGCTTGAGCGCCTGACAGAACGAGACCGAGCCATACGCAACCTGCGCAACCATTTGAACAGAGGCGAAGGTCCTTAACCTTGAGAAAGGTTTAGTCCATCGCATTATGGTTATCAGGCTTTAAGCTTGCGGTCGGGTTACTGAGGAGCAGGCTCAGGCGTATCAAATTGGATCAGCTGGGTGATCAGATGGGCGCTCTGCCTCAACCGAAGGGCACGACGCCCGTCGGTTGAGCTGCACCTCTCACGAGGCTTGTTTTATTAAGCTTGGCTCGCAGCCTTTTTGCCCAGAGCGGCTTGTGCTGCGGCGAGGCGGGCAATCGGCACGCGGAAGGGCGAGCAGGAGACGTAATCAAGCCCGACAGATTCACAAAAGTGAATCGAGGCAGGATCGCCGCCATGTTCGCCGCAAATGCCCAGCTTCAGGCCGGATCTGGTCTTGCGTCCACGTTCGGCAGCCAGAGCGACCAATTCGCCCACGCCTTCTTGATCAATCGTCACAAAGGGATCATGCGGCAGAATGCCCTTGGCCGTATAGGGTCCCAAGAAAGAGGCGGCATCATCGCGCGAAATGCCCAGAGTGGTTTGGGTGAGGTCATTGGTGCCAAAGGAGAAGAATTCGGCTGTTTGCGCAATTTCAGCAGCGCGCAGGGCGGCGCGCGGCAGTTCGATCATTGTGCCGACTTGATAGGGAATGGTCACGCCGGTTTCTTTGGCGACCGCTTCGGCCATCGCCACAATGCGCGCCTTGGTTAGATCCAGCTCTGCTTTGGTCATCACGAGCGGCACCATGATTTCGGCTGTCACGGGCTTGCCTGTGCTCTTGCTGGCCGCCACCGCGCCTTCAAAAATGGCGCGGGCCTGCATTTCCGCAATTTCAGGATAAGCAATGGCGATGCGCACGCCTCTGAAGCCCAGCATGGGGTTAAACTCAAACAATTCGTTAGCGCGGCGCTTGAGCTTATCAACGCTGGTGTTCATCGCCTGCGCCACTTCTGCAATTTCCGCATCGCTATGGGGCAGGAATTCATGCAAGGGCGGATCCAGCAGACGAATGGTCACCGGCAGGCCGGACATGATTTCGAACAGAGCGGTGAAATCGCTGCGTTGCATGGGCAGCAATTTGGCAAGAGCGGCGCGGCGGCCTTTTTCATCATCGGCGAGAATCATTTCGCGCACAGCGATGATGCGATCACCTTCAAAGAACATATGTTCGGTGCGGCACAGGCCAATGCCTTCCGCGCCAAAGGCGCGCGCAACGCGGGCATCAGCGGGCGTGTCGGCATTGGTGCGCACCTTCATACGCCGCGCCGAATCGGCCCATTGCATGAGGGTGCCAAATTCACCCGAGAGTTCGGGTTGCAACATGGCAACCGTGCCTTCCAGCACCTGGCCAGTCGAGCCATCAATGGTGATCCAATCACCCTTTTTCAATATGCGGCCGGCGGCATTGAGTGTCTGTGTCGCATAATCAATACGAATGGTTCCCGCGCCGGAAACACAAGGCTTGCCCATGCCTCTGGCGACGACGGCAGCATGGGAGGTCATGCCGCCGCGGGTTGTTAAAATGCCCTCGGCCGCATGCATGCCGTGAATATCTTCAGGCGAGGTTTCCACACGCACGAGAATGACCTTGCGGCCAGCGGCTTTCAACGCTTCTGCCTCATCGGAGGTGAAGATGATTTCGCCGCTCGCAGCGCCGGGCGAAGCGGGCAGGCCAGAGGCCAGAATTTTACGCTCTGCCTTGGGGTCAATGGTGGGATGCAATAATTGATCGAGCGAGGCTGGATCAACCCGCGTGACCGCTTCGTGCTTGGTGATCAACCCATCATTGGCCATTTCAACGGCAATGCGCAAAGAGGCCTTGGCGGTGCGTTTGCCATTGCGGGTTTGCAACATCCATAATTTGCCGCGCTCGACAGTGAATTCGAGATCCTGCATGTCGCGATAATGCTTTTCAAGCAATTGCGTGATCTTCGAAAATTCCTGATAGACCTCGGGCAAAACCGTTTCCATCGAGGGTTTGTCGGAATGGGCGGCAAGGCGGGCGGCTTCGGTGATGTTTTGCGGTGTGCGAATGCCCGCCACCACATCTTCGCCCTGCGCATTGACGAGGAATTCGCCATAAAGTTCGCGGGCCCCGGTCGAGGGATTGCGGGTAAAGGCCACGCCTGTGGCAGAGGTTTCTCCCATATTGCCAAACACCATGGCCTGCACATTGACCGCAGTGCCCCAGCTTTCGGGAATAGCATTGAGGCGCCGATAGGTGATGGCGCGCTGATTCATCCACGACCCAAACACAGCGCCAATGGCGCCCCATAATTGCTGCAGAGACTCTTGCGGGAAAGGCTTGCCGCTCGCTTCTTGCACCTTGGCCTTGTAGCGCAGGATGATTTCGCGCCAATCATTCGCGGTCAGATCAGTATCGAGCATGAAATTCTTGCGGTCTTTATAGTCCTCAAGGATTTCTTCGAAATTGTGATGGTCAATGTCGAGCACGACATTGGAATACATCTGAATGAAGCGGCGATAGCTGTCATAGGCAAAGCGCTCATCGCCCGAATTTTTGGCCAGCGCCTCAACGGTGACATCATTGAGACCCAGATTGAGCACCGTATCCATCATGCCGGGCATGGAGGCTCTGGCACCTGAGCGCACGGAAACCAGCAGGGGGTTTTTAGCATCGCCAAAACTGCGACCGGTCAATTGGCCAACATGGAGCAAAGCCGCTTCAACCTGTTGGGTCAGTTCGGCGGGATATTGCCGGCCGTTTTCGTAAAAAGCTGTGCACACCTCGGTGGTGATGGTGAAGCCGGGGGGGACAGGCAGGCCCAGATTGGACATTTCCGCCAGATTGGCGCCCTTGCCGCCCAGCAAGTTCTTCATTTCGCTGGCGCCTTCAGCCTTGCCGTCACCAAAAGTATAAACCCATTTATTCGTCATGGAACGCCTCAGATCCTACTGAAAAAGGCAAGTCGCCGTCCCGTTTGGGAATACGATTTCGATCGGTGACTGCCATAAAGCATATGGCACGCTAATGTTGAAGAGAGTCTGTCAGTCTTGTAGGCAAATTGACGTCGTGAAATCACAACAATTTGTTTATCTCTTTGAAATAAATTGAAATTTGTCAGTAAATGGACTGTTCACCCTATTTTAGGGCCGCGGAATTGGCCTTTGGCGTCATGATTGTTCGCAATGATGGCAGTTTGCTTTGCTTTGGTGTATGGCTCAGCCCCATTCACGGGGGCTAATGAGGGCCTCCGACATGAGATTGATGTGACACAGACTTCCAAAACACCCCTGCTTGATGAGATTGCTGACCCCGAGGCCCTGCGTCGCTTGCCAGATTCGGCTCTGGTCCAAGTCTGTGACGAGCTTAGGGCGGAGACGATTGACGCTGTTTCGGTCACCGGCGGCCATTTGGGGGCGGGTCTGGGCGTGGTAGAGCTCACCGTGGCGCTTCATTATGTCTTTGACACACCTAAAGATCGGATCATTTGGGATGTTGGCCATCAGGCCTATCCGCACAAAATCCTGACCGGCCGGCGAGAGCGGATTCGCACGCTTCGCCAAGGCGGCGGGCTCTCTGGTTTCACCAAGCGCGATGAGAGCATTTACGACCCCTTTGGCGCGGCCCATTCCTCAACTTCAATTTCGGCTGGACTTGGCATGGCCGTGGCACGCGATCTGTCAGGCGGCTCCAATCATGTGATTGCGGTGATCGGTGATGGTGCCATGTCGGCGGGCATGGCCTATGAGGCGATGAACAATGCCGGTCATCTGCATTCCAAGCTGATTGTCATTCTCAATGATAATGACATGTCGATTGCCCCGCCCACGGGTGCCATGTCGGCCTATCTGGCGCGTCTGGTTTCGGGCGGCACCTATCAATCCATTCGGGAGACGGCCAAGCATTTGGCTGGGCATTTGCCCAAATTCTTTTATGACAAGGCCCGCAAGACGGAAGAATATGCACGCGGCTTTTGGACGGGCGGCACTTTGTTCGAAGAGCTGGGCTTTTATTATGTCGGCCCGGTGGATGGTCATAATCTCGATCATCTTTTGCCGGTGCTCAAAAATGTACGCGACAATCAGCAAGGCCCGGTGCTCATTCATGTCGTCACCAAAAAGGGCAAGGGCTATCCACCAGCCGAAGCGGCGGCGGATAAATATCATGGCGTCAATACATTTGATGTCATCACTGGCAAACAGGCCAAGCCCAAGGCCAATGCGCCTTCTTACACACGCGTATTTGCGCAAAGCCTGATAGCCGAAGCGCAGAAGGATGAGCGCATTGTTGCCATTTCCGCTGCTATGCCCACAGGCACGGGGCTGGATCTATTTGGGGAGGCCTTTCCCAAGCGCTGCTTTGATGTGGGCATTGCCGAGCAACATGCCGTGACTTTTGCCGCCGGGCTTGCCGCAGAAGGCTATAAGCCCTTTTGTGCGATTTATTCGACCTTTCTGCAAAGGGCTTATGATCAAGTCGTGCATGATGTGGCGATTCAAAAATTGCCGGTTCGTTTTGCTATTGATCGCGCCGGTCTTGTGGGTGCTGATGGTGCGACCCATGCCGGTTCCTTCGATGTGGCGTATCTGGGTTGTTTGCCGGGCATGGTGATTATGGCGGCGGCGGATGAGGCCGAATTGATGCATATGGTCGCCACAGCTGCAGCGTATGATGCCGGGCCGATTGCCTTTCGCTATCCGCGCGGTGATGGCATTGGCGTTGAAATGCCAGCGCATGGCGAGCGGCTTGAGATTGGCAAGGGCCGCATGATGCGGCAGGGCAATCGCATTGCTTTATTGTCTCTGGGCACGCGCTTGGACGAGGCTTTGCAGGCGGCTGATCAGCTTGCCGGCATGGGCCTCTCCACAAGTGTGGCCGATGCGCGCTTTGCCAAGCCGCTCGATCTGGATTTGCTGCGCCAATTGGCGCACACACATGAAGTGCTGATCACCATTGAAGAGGGATCGATTGGTGGTTTTGGCTCTTTCGTCGCCCAAGCGCTGTTGGAAGAGGGCCTGCTGGATGGTCAAAAGCCGCTGAAATTTCGCAGTCTGGTTCTGCCTGATCAGTTCCAGGATCAGGACAAGCCGGAAAAGCTCTATGCGCAAGCAGGGCTTGATGCGCGCGCCATTGTGGCCAAAGTGCTCGATGTGTTGGGCCGCAGCCAAGAGTCTGCTAAAATTCTGATAGCCTGAGGCATGAAACAGCGCGCTGATGTGATTTTGGTGGAGCGGGGCTTTTTTGCTTCGCGCGCCAAAGCGCGGGAGGCGATAGAGGCCGGTCTTGTTGAGGCGGGTGGCGCGATCATTCGCAAGCCCTCTGAGATGGTGGCGCTCGCAGCTGAGATTAACGCCAGTGCGCCCTATCCTTGGGTGTCACGCGGCGGTGTCAAGCTTGCGGCGGCGCTGAGTGAATTTGCTATTTCGCCTGCGGGGCAGAGCTGTCTTGATATTGGCAGTTCGACGGGGGGCTTTACCGATGTCTTGCTGACAAAAGGCGCTGCCCATGTTGTGGCGGTTGATGTCGGCCATGGACAAATGCATGAGCGGCTCAGAGCTGATTCACGCGTGAGTGTGATTGAGGGACAGGATGCGCGTCAGCTGCAAGCCGATCAGCTCGGTGCGCCGCCCAGTTTAATCGTGATGGATGTGAGTTTCATTTCTATCAAACTCATTCTGCCGCATATCTTGTCCTTGGCGGCGCCGCAGAGCTGTTGCATTGCTTTAATCAAGCCGCAATTTGAGGCGGGGCGAGAGGCTGTGCGCAAGGGTCTTGTGAAAGATGAAGCCGATCACAGACGTGTGTGTGATGAAATTTCGGCGACCTTTGCTGATCTGGGTTGGTACAAATTGGGTCTTATCCCCTCGCCCATTGCGGGCGGGGATGGCAATCGTGAATTTTTAATCGCTGCGTCCTCTAAGAGTGAAATGAGTTTGAGATGAATGCTCTCCATAGGCGCCTTGAGATTGAACGTCTGGGTCAGAAGGGTGAGGGGCTGGCCCATGATGGGCGCGGCCTTGTCTTTGTGCCCTATGCTCTGGCGGGCGAAGTGGTGATTGCGGATGTGGATGGCGATCGCGGCCGTTTGGCTGAAATTATTGTTGCCAGTCCCGATCGCATTGCGCCCCTGTGTGCGCATTTCAGCCATTGTGGCGGCTGCGCTGTGCAGACGCTGGCGCCAGCTCCTTATGCGCAATGGAAACGCGATCTTGTCATTGCGGCGCTGGCACATGTTGGAATCGATTGTGCTGTGGCTCCGCTGGTTGATGCGCATGGCGAGGGGCGTCGACGCGCGACCTTTCATGCGCGCTTTGATCAAGGTCTGGCTGGGCGGGCGCGCACCTTTATTGGCTTTATGCAGGCGCGCTCTCATCAGATTTTGCCCATCACTGAGTGCCCCATTCTCGCGCCCGGCATGGCTCACGCTTTGCCTGCGGCAAGGTTGATTGCCGATGTTTTGGCCGATCATGGCAAGCCGCTGGATCTGGTGGTGACAGCGACCAATGCGGGCCTTGATCTTGATTTGCATGGCGCAGGCAAATTGCCAGATGAGCTGCGCCAACGTCTGATTACAGCTGCGGCAGAGGCTGATTTGGCGCGATTGTCCAATCATGGCCTTGTCTTGATCGAGCGGCGTGCGCCGCAGATCACTATGGGAGTGGCGCAAGTCGTCCCGCCGCCGGGGGGCTTTTTGCAAGCCACGCAAGCGGGCGAAGAGGCCTTGGCTGCGCATGTTTTGAGCGCCATTGGCAAGGTCAAGCGCGTTGCCGATTTGTTTGCGGGCGTTGGCACCTTTGCGCTGCGCCTTGCCGAAAAAAGCGAAGTTCTCGCCGTGGAGAGCGAGGCGGCGGCGATTGCCGCTTTGACCAGAGCCGCGCATCGCCCTGGCCTGCGGCAAGTGCGCACGGAGACGCGCGATTTGTTCCGCCGCCCCTTATTGGCGGCAGAGCTCAATGGCTTTGATGCGGTTGTATTTGATCCGCCGCGCTCGGGCGCTAAGGATCAATCCGAGGCTTTGGCGCAATCGCAAGTGCCCTGTGTGGTGGCTGTGTCCTGCTCGGTGCAGAGTTTTGCCAGAGATGCCCGGAGTCTGATCGATGGGGGCTATGTGCTGGAGAGCGTGACGCCCTTTGACCAGTTTCGCCATTCCGCGCATGTGGAAATCATTGGTGTCTTCCGCCGTCCCGTCAATAAAGGCAAAAAGCGCGGACGATTGCTAGGCTGAGGCTTGCCGATTGCTAGGCTGAGGCTTGCAGGGTTCTCCGGCAAAGAGCCGTTTGCAGGAATGCCTATAGACAAAGCCGGCCAATTGAGCCCAATAGTGCGCTGAGCCTGTAAAGGGCCGTTCTATTTAAGAGGATTCCATGACTGAACCTGTCATCGCCCAAAAAGTCCCCTATCCCGTCGATGTGAAAGCCGGTGAAACCTATTTCTGGTGCTCATGCGGCAAATCCGCCAAGCAACCCTTCTGCGATGGCGCACATAAGGGCTCGGGCCTGACCCCGATGAAGTTTGAAGCCCAGAAGGATGGCAAGGCCTATTTCTGCGGCTGCAAGGCTACGCTCAATAAGCCCATGTGCGATGGCACACACGGCAAGATCTGAGTTTAGCTGATCAGAATGGCACTGGCTCTGGCTGGTGCTGGTTGAGTTTCAACCCCCTGTCGTTTGGCAGGGGGTTTTTTGTTCTGCTTGGTTGCCGAGATCGGGGGATTATCATTATGATGAGGCAAGATTAGGATCGGCTCACAATTGCCGGATCAGGGGGAAGCGGATGAAATTCGGGCTGTTTGATCACATTGAATTTGCGAACCGGCCATTGGCGACCACTTTTGATGAGCGCTTGCGCTTTATTCAATTGGCCGATGAAGCTGGGTTTTATTGTGTGCATCTGGCCGAACATCATTGCTCGCCTTTGAATATGGTGCCGGTGCCTGGTGTGTTCATGGGGGCGATTGCGCGCCTGACCAAGCAGATTCGCTTTGGGCCCATGGTCTATTTGCTGCCGCTCTATTCGCCTTTGCGCTTGGCCGAAGAAATCTGCATGCTGGATCATCTCAGCCATGGCCGCATGGAGATTGGCGTGGGGCGTGGTGTCTCGCCCTTTGAGCTGGGCTTTCACAAGATTGATCACGACAAATCACGCGATATTTTTATCGATGCCTATGAATGTCTGAAGGCGGCTTTGTCGCACGATGTGTTCAGCTATGACGGGCCCAATTATTCCTACAAAGATGTGCCCATGGCCTTGCGCCCGCTGCAACAGCCGCTGCCAGCTTTTTGGTATGGCTCGTCCAATGCCATTGGCTCGCAATGGGCGGGCGAGCATGGGATGCATTTTGCCTCCAATGGTCCCACAGTGCGGGCCAAGGCGAATATTGATGTCTTTCGCGAGGCTTTAGCCAAGCGCGGCGGGGCAGCGTCGCCCAAGCCAGAATTTGCGGGTGGAACAGCCATTGGTGTCTCGCGCCAGATTGTGGTGGCCGAGACAGATGCCAAGGCGCAGGCCATAGCTAAGCCCGCAGCAGAATTGCACATTCGCCATCTCAATTGGCTCAGAGATCATCATGCCTCGCCTGAATTTGCCAATCGTCTGGTGGTGCCAGTGGGCGGCACATTCGAGGATAATCTGCGCGAGGGCACTTTGATTGCAGGCTCGCCGCAGACAGTGATTGCCGAATTGGAGAAGCAAATCGGCGAATTGGGCATAAATTATCTTTTATCCTATCTGTTCTTTGGCGATATGTCGGCAAGTGATGCCGAGCGGTCGTTGCAGCTGTTTAGCACTGAGGTCATGCCTAAAATCGCGCATTTGTGATTGAATTTTAGCCTTCGATAGATCTGGCTCTTGCCTTGTGGGTGGCTTCGACCCATGAAGAGGCAGATCAATCGGAATCGTTGAAACTATGTCGCACCCTCACTCTGCTCCAGATGCCCAAATGAGCGCGGCTGATATTCGCTCGATCATCATTGGTCTGATGACGGCTATGTTTCCCGGCGCGCTGGATTCAACGATTATCGCTCCGGCCATGCCAACCATTGGGCGTGAATTGGGCAATGTTGAAAATCTGCCCTGGATTGTGACGTCTTATTTATTGATGTCGACAGCCTCGACGCCGCTCTATGGCAAGCTGAGTGATATTCATGGTCGGCGCATTGTTCTGCTGACGGCGATTTTCATTTTCGCTATTGGCTCGCTCTTATGTGCGCTGGCCCCCACAATGATCACTTTGGCTTTGGCGCGCGGCCTGCAAGGCATTGGGGGCGGGGGGCTTGTCTCACTCTCCCTCACCATCATTGGCGATGTGGTGCCGGTGCGCCAGCGTCCCAAATATCAGGTCTATACATCGATCATGTGGACCGTGTCCTCGCTGGCGGGGCCGATCTTGGGCGGCTATTTTGCTGAGCTGTGGCATTGGTCGCTCATCTTCTGGATCAATATGCCACTCTGCCTGCTGGCCTATGTGCTGATTGATAGTAAGCTCAAGCGCCTGCCGCGCCATGAGCGGCCGCATAAACTTGATTTTTTGGGCGCCTTTCTTCTGGTGGCCGCGTCGATTTTGTTTCAGCTCGCGCTGAGTTGGGGCGGCACGCATTATGCGTGGAATTCTTCCGTCATTCTGGCTGTTTTATCAGGCGGGGCTATGGCCAGTGCTTTGCTCGTCTGGCGGCAATTGACGGCTGAAGAGCCTTTATTGCCTGTGGCTATTTTATCCAATCAGATTGTGTTGACGGCCTCAACTTCTGTTGGTCTGGCAATGGCGGTGTTCATCGGCTTGACGATTTATCTGCCGCTCTATTTCGAAATTGGCCTTGGTTTTTCCGCCAGTGAATCGGGCCTCGCGCTTTTGCCATTGATGGTATGCACGACCATTGGCGCGATGAGTGCCGGGCGCACGATGATGCATGTCAAACATTACAGTCTCATTCCCATGGTGGGCCTTGGTATCGGGGCTTTGTGCTTATTGCCCATGTTCTTTGTGCCAGTGGGCTTGCCTCTGGTCTGGATTGAAATTTTGTTTGCTCTGGCCTCGATTGGTGTGGGCACGGTCTTTCCCATCTCAATGGTGTCGGTACAAAATTCGGTTGTTGTGCATCAATTGGGGACTGCGACAGCGACGGTGTCGTTCATGCGTAATTTTGGCTCTGCGATTGGTGTCGCCATTTTTGGCACGGTTGTGATTTCGGGTGGCATTTCGCGCGATCATGCGGCCGATGCGATTGTCACAAGTGCGCAATTCAACGAGGTCTTTCGCTGGGTCTTTTTGATTGGTGCGATTGGTCTGGGCCTGTCTTTCCTCACCATGGCGATGATGGAAGTGCGCCCGCTTTTAGATCGGCGGGCGCAAGCTCCCTCAGAGGATGAGGCTGGCCCTCAGGCATAGCGCGAAAAGTCATAGCCCTGTTTGGCCATGATCTCGATCAGGAAAGGCGCGCCTGATTGCGTGACAGCAATGCCGTCTTTGATCGCAGGAATGATCTGGCTGGGGTCTTCGACACGCAGTGCTGCGACATTGAGCCCTTCGGCAATTTTGCGATAATCGCCGCCAATATCGATGGCATCATATTTGCGCGTGGAGATTTCCATCACTTGGCGCTCGCAGGCCATCACCGCATTGTTGAAGACAATGGTGAGAATGCCAATGTGATTGCGCGCCGCTGTCTCAATATCCATGCCTGTCATGCCAAAGGAGGCATCGCCCATGAAATTGATACAGAGTTTGTCGGGCGCGGCTAATTTAGCGCCCATAGCGAGCGGCAGGCCATAGCCCAATTGAGTTGATTTGCCCCAGCCAAGATAGCTTGCCGCTTGTGTTGATTCCCACATGGGCAAGAGCTGTTCGCGCGGGCTGCCGGCATCATGGGTGAGGATGACATGATCGCGATCAACTGTGTCCATCAAATCCTGAATGACGCGATATTGATTGATCGGCATTTCATTTGAGCGGGCTTGCGCCTGCCAGTCCTGCCGCCAGTCTTGTTTGAGGGCGGCAATCTCGTGCTTCAGATCGGCAAGGGCCGATTGCGGGCTAGTGCTGCGCTGGCGTTCGATTTCAATAATCAAAGCCTCCAGCACAAGCGCCGCATCGCCAACCAAGCCCAAGGCTGCAGAGATATCTTTATTGATATCCGAGGCAGAATTGGTGGCATGGATGATGGTTTTGCCTGCCGGAAGGGCGGGGCCAAAGGGTGTGCGTGTCAGGCTTGAGCCAATGGCGAAGATCACATCGGCGCGATTGATAAAATGCGCATACATTTTGGGGCGCGATTGGGTTGAGGCGCCCAGCGCGAGAGGATGTGTTTCTGCAATCGCGCTTTTGCCGGGATTTGTGGCGGCGACGGGGGCGGGAATGAGTTCCGCCAAGCGGGCCAATTGATCGCTGGCCTTGGCATAATGCACGCCCTGTCCGGCCCAGATGACAGGTTGACGGGCAGCTAACAACAGGCGCGCGGCCTTGGTAATGGCCACAGGATCAGGCCCGGAGCGCAGCACCGGCACCGGGTCATAGTTCAGCGGGCCTTGAAATTCGGCGTCAAACACATCGAGGGGAATTTCCAGCAAAGCTGGGCCCGGCTTGCCGCTGCGCATGGCATGATAAGCGCGGCGCAACAGATCGGGCAGTTCTTGCACATGGCTGGCCATGGCGGACCATTTGGTGACGGGCGCATAGACTTCGGCGGCACGAAAGGTTGGCCGAATGGATTGGCGCGCTGCGGGCGAGCCTGCGGGGATGACAAGAACCGGCACATTTTCCGCATAGGCCTGTGCGACGCCCGCGAATGCATTTTCAATCCCCGCGCCTTGCTGGGCGGCAAAGACGCCATTCTGATGGCCGCGCCGCACGCGGCTAAAGCCATCGGCTATGCCAACGCCAACGCGCTCCTGTCGGCATAAAATGGGTTTGATATTGATATTGGCGCAAGCTTCAATCAGCGGATTACGGGGATAGCAGGAGAGAAAATCCGTTCCTTCTCGTTTGAGGATTTCGGCAACGACATCTGCACCCTTCATGATCCATCCCAAAGCATGTTGTGATTGCACTCTTCGCGCCGCCAAGCGGGGAAGAGTTGAGAGGGGCTAAATTTGCCTGCTTTTCGCCAGGCCTGCAAGCGCAAGATCATTTTGCTAGTGGCGGCTCACTTGGTGTGGTGGAGCTGACAGGGGCGCAAAATTCGCTTATCAAGGTAGCATCAATATGAATCCTCGGGGAAGAGACATGATCCGCGTTGCCTTTGTCATTGGCCAATATCCGCCCGAGCAGCGTAAGCTGCGCGAAGATGTGGCCAAGCGCTATTCTTCGCCCGAGGTCGAGGTGGGGATTTTGTCCGTGCCCCTTACCCCCTTCAATGAATTATTGCCGGCAGAAATTCAGCAATCAGCGCCTTATTTTCATCAGGCTTTCGCGCAGGCTCAGAAAGAGGGTTATGATGCAGTCGTGCCGCTGGGTGCGCTGGATTTGGGCGTTGAGGGTGGGCGCTCGCTGGTCGATATTCCCGTGATCGCGCCCTATCATGCGGCTTTGCATGTTGCAGCCCTCATTGGGGATCGCTTTGGCGTGATTAGTTATACAGCCGAGAGCACAGTCAAAGCGCGGATGATGACACGTAACTATGGCATGGAGCATTTTGTTGCAGGCTATGCGGATTCGGGCACATGGCTGCGCGAAATGGCGGATAAGAAGCAGCAGATGACCGAGTCCTTTATTGCTGCGGCCCGCAAGCTCATTGATGAAGATGGCGCCGAAGTGATTATTCCGCGTGGCATCAGCCAATGCCCCGTGCATATGGATCCTGATTGGCTGAGCCAGCAGATTGGCGTGCCTGTGGTTGAGTGTATCGGTGCGCCCATTCGTGTGGCGGCGATGTTGGCTGGTTTGAAATTGCAGCAAAGCCGCAAGCGGTGGCCAAAATCAAATTCCATTCCACACATGCCGGGCATGCCTGCAATATGAATAAGTATGGATCTTGAGGCGCGATCTTATGGCTGTTGAGCTCTCTTCCCATCAGGCGCTCAGATTATTGCAAGATGTTGCCTTTGGTCTGGTGCAAGAGGCCAAGCCTTCGGCGGCGCCTGATTTTACATTGCGCCAATTGGCGATTTTGCTAACCATTTATCTTGATCAGCCACCTCATACAGTGCGCGGTCTTGCCAAGAAGTTGAATGTCACCAAGCCGGTGATTACGCGGGCGCTGAATGCAATGGGCAAGCAAGCCATTGTCTCTCGCCGCCGTGATGAGGCTGATAAGCGCAATGTGATCATTCAACGCACTGTGAAAGGCGCGCTCTATGTGGAATCGCTCGCTGATCATGTTGTGAGTGCCGCTCGTGAGATGAGATCATGACTATGCCGTCCCTTGATCCGCGCCGTCACCCTATGCGCCCTGATCTGGCAGCTGAGTATTTGCGTGGTCAGGTTACAGCTGAGCGCTTTGTTGCGGGGCGCGAAATGCGCATTGCCGAGCCTGTGGTTGATCTGCGCTCGCGCCCATCGCCCGATGCTGGGGTTGAGACACAGGCTTTATTTGGCGAGATTTTCATTGCCTATGAAGATCAGGAGGGATGGGTCTGGGGACAGCTCAAGCGCGATGGTTATGTGGGCTATATGAGTGCCAATGGGCTCGTCGTGGGGGAGAGTGCCGCCACGCATAAGCTCACTGTGCCACGCAGTTTTGTCTATCCGGGGCTTTCAATGAAGCTGCCGATTGTCTGTGCTCTCTCGCTAGGTTCTGAGCTTAAGGTAACAAAACAGCATGGCGATTTTGTCGAGGTTGAACATTTAGGTTGTCTGTGGGCCGCGCATGTCGCGCCGCTCGATCAGACTGCGTCAGATTTTGTCAGCATTGCCGAAATGTTTCTTCATGTGCCCTATCTCTGGGGCGGCAAATCCGCTTTGGGACTCGATTGTTCGGGCCTCATGCAAATCAGCTTGCAGGCAGCGGGCATTGCAGCGCCGCGCGATACAGATATGCAATGGGCCGAGTTAGGTCAGGAGATTGCGCTTGGTGATGATCTTGCAGGCTTGCAGCGCGGCGATCTGATCTTCTGGAAGGGGCATGTGGGCGTGATGCGCGATGCGCATAATTTGCTGCATGCCAATGGTCATCATATGATGGTGGTGAGCGAACCTTTGCGCCAAGCGCGTGATCGCATTAGTGCCAAATCGCATGGGCCAATCATCGGGGCAAAGCGACTTTAGTCAGATAGGCTTACGAAAGAGCTGGCTGCGATGATGTGTCAAAGCGCGGGCCGCGGCGCGCTTCTGCTAAAGCTAAATTGAGATGATTGGCTAAATCTGATTTTGCATCGGGGCCTAAGAAGCTGCCAATTTCAAGCTTGCGTCCGCGCGAGACAAGGCTGAGGCGCTGGGTGCCAAATTCTTCCATCTCTTCGCGCTCTAAGCGCACCCAATTGGGATTGAAATGCCATTCTTTGCGCGCGCCGCGCGCGGAAATGCGTGAGACGCTGACATCTAAAGGTGTCACGCAAAGCTCTTCATAAGCGCGTGCGGCGCGAAAATTGGCGCGAAAGGCGACATAGATCAGCAGAACATCAAGCCCTAAAAAGCCCGCCACGGGCCATGCGCCAATGATGACAAATAATATGCTTGTGATGAGATTGATGAGGGCCAGAAAGCCGATCAGAATCCAGAAATTTTGACGCGTCAGCGAGCGATGCGGATGCAAGCGGGTTTCGAATATATGAAAATCTGCCGGATCAGACATCATCTGGGGACTCATCTGGACTATCCTGAAGGCGAAATCTGCAGCCTCGGCTTGCGCCGCAACTCCAGTGAATTATAACGCTTCTATGCCGACAAAAAAGCCTGTTGCCAAATCCAAACCCAAAAATTCTGCCAAGCCCGCCACCGCGCTGACGGCGAAGGCAAAGCCTGCGTCCAAAGCAAAGCCCGAGTCTAAGCCAAAGGCCGAGCCGAAGCCAAAGGCAAAAGCCAAAGCGCCCTCAAAAGCC
>CAIVAX010000472.1 GCA_903903935.1 uncultured Hyphomicrobiales bacterium
ACCACCTGCACCAGAGGTTATACAATGGCCGGCTGCGCAACCCCAACCAGCTTCGCCGGCCACCCCAGCGCTGGCTTCTACCCTAAGCATAAACTAACATAATGACCGGATCACCTCGTGGGGTCTGGCCAATATTTTTTCGCAGCTCAAGAATATATTCCAGCTTCTCGAAACTCTCGGTTCGGCCCGCATTGAAGGCAACAACACGACTCTGTCGGAATATGTAGAAAAAATCATCGAACAAGAAGCTCATGTGGATGAGAAACAACAAGAGCTCGACAATATTAAGCAGGCGATTGCTTTCATTGAGTCCAATACAGATCATAAGACCAGTATCAATCGCGCTTATCTCTCTGAGCTGCACACAATTGTGACCCAGAGGCTTTCCCCTCCGCCAAAAGGGGAAGGGTCAAATCATCCAGGCGCTCGACGTCCTCACAATGTGAGTATCGGAAAAGCAGGGCATAGGCCGCCTGATGTCTCTGTCCTCGAAGAGTATCTGGAAAAGTTCATACAGTTCATCAATGCGCCGCATGCTAGCCAAAATCAGCTCCTCATGGTTGCTATTGCGCATCATCGTTTCATGTACATTCATCCCTATGACAACGGCAATGGTCGTATGGGACGGTTGCTGAACTATGCCTTGTTGCTGAAGCTCGGGTTTAATGTCAGCGTGGGTGGGCGTATTTTTAATCCATCCTCGGTGTTCTATACCAATAGAGATAAATATTATGCCATGCTCGCGAGTGCGGACAGGCTCTCTGAGTCAGATCAATTGCAATGGTCAGAATATTTTCTACTTGGTCTGAAAGATCAGATCGAAAAAATAGAACATCTGCTGGATCGAGATTATACGCGAGATTTTATTTTACTGCCGGCTCTCAAGCGCGCCTTAGATCGTCATTATATCACCAAGCAAGAACATGACATTCTTACCTATCTTTTAAAAAAACCAGAGATGGGGATGAAAGCTTCTGAACTCAGCCGCTTTGGATATGAGAATTCGCAACAGAAATCCTATGTCATGGGAAAGTTGCGTGATAAGAAAATGGTTCGGCCTACAGAGCCGAATGGCCGAACCTACACAATTCATTTTGTGAATAGCTATCTGCTGCGCTCAGTGATTCACACCCTCGAAGAGCAAGGGTTTATTGCTGACTTTCTGAACAGGCATTAAGATCATTTTGGTAGAGCTGGCATAAGAAGAATGTTCGACGAGCCAATGAATTTCCTCATTTCCCAAACTTCGTCTTCTGCAAAATTTCATCCAGAAAGTCTTGGCTGGGCAGATGCGCTTTCAGCTCTTCGGGCGCGCTGTCGTTGAGTAGATGTGTGTATATTTTGCGATAGGTCTCAATGGCCGCTGCATAGGGTGCATGGCCTTGCAGGGCTAGGCGCACGCCAAGGCTTGCTAAGTGTGTGCGGTTCATAAAGCTCGGACTTGTTCCTAAAATGATGGGTAGATGGATCGCCTCATGAATGGCGCGCAGCTGATCAGCCTGCGTCACACCCATCACAAAAATCGCATCGACACCAGTTGCTGCATAAGCTTTAAGGCGCGCGATCGTCGCCTCCAGACCTTCATGTTTCAGCGCTATGGTGCGGGCGGCAATGACAAAGGTGGGATCTAGCCTTGCGGCACAGGCGGCCTTTAATTTGCCGATCATTTCTGCGCTGGAGATGATTTCTTCGTGTGTTGCGCCAAAGCGCGCAGGCAGGAGTGTATCCTCAATGCTGCAGCCAGCTGCGCCTGCATGTTCCAGCTCTTCAATCGTGCGGCCCACTGAGGGTGCGGCCCCATAGCCATGATCGGCATCCACAAAAAGGGCGAGCTGACTGGTGCGGCAAATGGCGCGCACCAGCTGGCTCAATTCGCTCAAGGTGAGGAGTGTGATGTCGGGCGCTGATAAAGTGACGGCAGAGGCGACAGAGCCGCCCAGCATGCCTAGCTGATGGCCGATAGTCTGCGCAACCCGGGCTGAGAGGCTATCATGCACGCTGGCAGGGCAGACACAGTGAGCGCCAGCCAAGACCTGGCGCAGGATTTGTCGTTTGTGTCTGGCGCTGAGCTTTTGTTCTATGCTGCTTTGTCCTTGAGGTGTCACTGTCATCTCTTTTGAGAAGGACGAGCGCAGGCGTCCGCTTACATATATTTCTCAGCCATTTTGATAATTTCGGGCGGCGTGGCCAGAATAGCGCGAAAATCGGCTTCTTGCTCTATGCCCGAACGCGAATTGGTATCGAGATGCTGCTTGTCCGCCTCCTCCAGATAGTCCTTGCTATGGACGGCG
>CAIVAX010000473.1 GCA_903903935.1 uncultured Hyphomicrobiales bacterium
ACTTCAACACTTCGTGCAGCGAGCAGCAGGGAGGGCGACATTCAATTGGCCCCAGTCTCAAGCAATAAAATGGGAGAGATGAGCAGAGCCTGTGCCTCAATATTAACAGGCTCTCCGGCCCGCTCCAAACAAATCTGGAATTGATAGGCGCTATAGGGGCTCACCAATTGGGCTTTCTCGCGCACGAGGCGATCGATCATTTTATAGGATACAAGCTGTGGGACTTCCGTTTCACTGCTGCAGGCGGCAAGATCGCTGGCTAAAAGCTCGACCAGATTTTGTTCACTCAAAGCCAGATTCACTTGCGGGTTGAAAATCAAATGGCTGAATTGGCGCTTGGCTCTTGGCATGAATTTATGCCAGTTCGACCAGTCCTCATTGTCTTGCAGGCGGAAATAGACTCGCGGTGTGAGGCCCAGAGAATGGAAAAACTGCCATTTTGGAAAAAATCCGCGCAGCAAAAACAACCAAGGATGCGTCAGCGGGCGAGTTCCCAACACAAAGCCGGCAAGCAGAAATGCAAAATAGCCAATCAAGAGCGCAAGCGTTAAAGACAAGCCGGAATGCCCCTCACATCTTCACCAAACAGAGCCTGCTGAGCTAGCAGATGTGCAATGAAAATGAAACGATTGTCGGGACGAAGTCAACCAATGTATATCGGCTCGCAAAGCGCAAAGCGCAAAGCTTAAAGCAGAGTTTGGCAATCAGGCGGCCACACCAATCAGGCTGATGGTCAATTGGCTGGTCGCTGGCGCAGCGGCAATCAGCGCATAGGCATCTGTGCTGGCATTGGCGCTGGTGACGGAGGCGCTGGAACTAGTCACAGCGCTCATCACCTGACTGGCCCAGGTGAGATCACTCAGCCCTTTGGTGAGGGCAAAATGTGCGCCAACCAATTCTTTGTCACTGAGTGTTTGCTGATCAACCAGACTGCCCGTGCTGGCGCGCGCACCATTGATAATGGTCAGCATGAATGTATCGCGGGTGACATGGCCAGTTTTAAGCTCATCCAGCCAATAGCTCTTGCCTGCATCATCGGGCGCGCGATTGAGCACATTATTATAAATCTTAGTAACAAAGTCAGTATCCGGCATTGTGGTTGGATAGGCCGCAATCGTCTCTGGCTGATCGAAAAAGCTCTTGGCAATATTAGCCAGCGCCATGCCATCAGACAGACGCCCACCCCAATACGTCAGGCCTAGCGCATCGGGCGCGCGATTAAAGCTCGCCACATAGAGTTCGACAAGATCGACAATCTGGCTGGCTGTTAGCGCCGCTGTCTTGATAAAGCTGGTTGTATCGAGTGTGCTATTATTAAACTGGATGCTTTCCACATTGGTCAGACTATCCAAACCCTCAGTGCCAATCTTGTCACGCAGGCTGAAGGTTTGATTGGTGAGAGAGAGCGCAAAGTTTTTTGCTGTGCCAGTATAGATTGCGACATCTACCCCCGGGCCGCCATCAATCCCATCATTGCCAGCCCCGCCGATCAATCGATCATTACCTTCGCCACCCGAGAGGCTGTCATCGCCAGCCCCGCCAGTCAATTGATTGGCGCTGCTATTGCCGATGATCACATCATTGCCAGAGCCACCAATGGCATTTTCAATTATCGTGCCCATGGCGATGGAGAGATTTTTGGTCAAAGCGCCAATATCAGAAAACTGCCCCTGATTGAGATCAATCTTTTGATTATTGGCATAGCCAGAGACATCGATTGTATCTGTGCCGCCACCATCCCATATGCAGCACACAATTTGTTGTGTTGCACTTGTCAGCGCATAGGCAGCATCGCCAGTATTATGAAAACCATAGACCGTATCGCCAGTCGCAAAGCTGGTCTTGGCACCATAAAGCCTCTGCAGAGCAGCTATGTCATCAAGAAGAGGGGTCGTGCAATAAATAATCGTGCCATTGTAAATATGATTGGCGCCGGTCTCACTCGCCTCAAAATAACTCATCACAGTATATTGTAAGGAATCTTCCACATAAGTGGCATCATTGGCATAGGTGATGGTGGCAGAGGGGTTGTTGGAAGCATTATAATTGGCAGGGTGAGCAAGGCCCAAAGCATGTCCGGCCTCATGCAGGATCGTCATATAATTATACGAACCTGCGACCGGATTTAGAAACGTATTTTTGCTATTGTTGAGCCATACATCGCCTTCGCTGGATGTGAAGGTCGTGTCATTCGTTTCAGGCGTAAAAGCAAATCCGTTCGAGCCATCTGTGCGGGAAGAGTAATTGCCAAACAGGATCGTCGCGGAATCCGTATAGGCACCTGAGTTCGCCTCACGAATGTTCAGATTGGCCACATTGGACCACACACGCATCACTGCTTCAATCGCCGCTATTTCTGCGCTCGTGACGCGGGTGAATGTGCTCTGCTCATTATGCTCGCTATCATTATAGCTGGGCGTTGAGAGACGAAACCCATAGGTGATGGCCTCTGAGGCCAAGCCAATGCTGGTTCCCCATAGATCATTAAAGCGCGTGATCTGAGCCGCAGCTTGCGTGGGGTTGAGTGAAAACTTAAAAGCCAAGGCCAACCTCGAAATGGGTCCTTCTTTATATCCTTCTTTTGGAAGGAATAACAGCCAGAGGTTTGGCTAATCGTGAAACGTGATCTTCTCCTGACGGAAAGCTCAGTTTAGATCAAGATGAATAGCCAATCACGTCCCGATGTTATTTTCTTCGCGTGAGCAGATAAGTCTCCGGCCGTCCACCGCGGCTTATACTCATTTGATTGGCATCAAGCATTTGTGCGACAAATAATTCAGGTCCAATCGCAAACACAACCATCGGTCCTGTGACATTGCGGATGAGTAAAGATTGGCGATTGAACGGCTTGGTGGGATCCGCATTGCCCTGATGACGCTGCATATCAATGCGCAATATCAAACCTGGGCCAGACCAGACGCCATTGAGATCGGGTAATTTTTGTAACTCAGTTTTTGATTTTTGCTGAGCTTGCGCTGCGGGTGCGAGCGGCCCTAGTCCGCTCATCAGGAGCAAAGCCAAGAGTGCCAAAACGAATCCCCGCGTCATCCGCGAGCTCGTTTTTCTATGGTTACCATCAGGCCATTGTTGGGGCGCAGAGTTAATCGGCAAACCGGCTCGACCTTGTAACCTTCCACCACACGCACTTTGAATCTTTGCACCAGAATAGCCAAACAGAGAATAGATTCGCTGAGCCCAAAATTGAGTCCGGCGCAAATGCGCGGCCCAATCGCAAAGGGAATATAGCTGTAAGGAATCGGGCGCTGTTCGCCCAAAAACCGCTCTGGCTTGAAAGCATGTGGGGCGTCCCACAAATCCTGAGCGCGATGCAAAAGCCAAGGCACGACCAGCGCCAGAGACGCCGGTTTGATCGGATGCCCATCAATTTCATCTGCTTCGCGGGGTTGGCGCGCGAGAATGGGCACGGGGGGATAGAGCCGCAACGTCTCTTCAATCACAGCGCGGCACCAATCGAGCTTTGGCACATCCTCAATGCTCGGCATAGCGCCACCTGTGACGCGTTCAATTTCATCAATCAACGCCTCTTCGACCCAAGGCGCATGTGATAACAGATACCAGACCCATGTCAGCGTCGCTGCTGTTGTCTCATGGCCCGCCATGAAAATCGTCGCAGCCTCATGGCGCAAAGCTGTTTGATCCAGCCCCAATTCAGGATTGCGCGCCTGACGGCGCAGCAAAAGTTCAATCATGGAGGATTGATCACCGCGCCCTGCTAAATGATCTTCAATCACCTTATCAATGACCGTGTTGACCTTTTTGACAGAGGCACGCAGGCGCGGCCCGCGGATAATCGGAAAGCCATTATCTGCGCCCAGAAAATAACCCAGATTGAAGGAGTCAATGAGGCTTTGATAGCGCGTGAATCCCTCAATCACCTCATAGGCAGCTGCGCTCCCCAGATTATTGCCAAACACAGCGCGTGCAATGATCTCAGCTGTCAGCTCCGCCATTTGCGTGAGCACATTCACTGGCTCATTGGCGTCAAAATTCTCCCAGCGCGTCACAAATTCCGCCGACACATCGCGCATGGGCCGGCCAAATTCCGGCACGCGAGTTTTATGGACAATATCAGCCACCAAGGGGCGCCGCTTTTTCCAGGTTTCTCCATCCGAGATGAACAGCCCATCGCCCAGCAAAAACTCCAAGGCGCGGCGCATTTGCGGACTTTTGCGCTCAAAATTCTCATGTCGAATATGCATCACATGGCGCACCGCATCGGGCGTATTGACCAAGCAAATCTGTCGACCCAAAATCTTGGTCATCGCCACGCCAGATTTGTAATCAGACTTTGGCCAGATTGAGAGAAGATTGCTGCGTGCAGCCATGATCAATTGCGGCAAGGGCAAGAGATGTTCTGTTGGCTGAGG
>CAIVAX010000474.1 GCA_903903935.1 uncultured Hyphomicrobiales bacterium
GAATATCACCAAACCAAATCGCCAGACGATCACGATCAGCCTTTTCGCCTGCCTTGCCCACAGCTGCAACAATGCGGCCCCAATTGGCATCTTCACCAGCAACAGCCGTTTTCACCAAAGGTGAATTGGCAATGGAAAAGCCAATGCGCTTGGCGGCTTTGGCGCTATCCGCACCCGTGACATGAATTTCAACAAATTTCCGGCAGCCCTCACCATCGCGCACCACTTGATGCGCCAGATCGAGCAGTACCTTGTCCAATGCTTGTTTGAAGGCAGCCAGACGCCGATCACTGGCCAATGTGATTTTTGGCGCACCGCGCCGCGCGGCAGCGCCAGTAGCAAACAGCATTAAAGTGTCGGAGGTTGATGTATCACTATCAACCGTAATGGCGTTGAAGCTGGTTTTCACACCAGCCGACAACATGGCCTGCAAAGCCTTGGCGGCAATCGGTGCATCGGTGAACACATAAGACAGCATGGTCGCCATATCTGGCGCAATCATGCCAGCGCCCTTGGCCATGCCATTAATGGTGACCTCCACACCGCCAATCTTTGCTGTGGCACTGGCTACTTTGGGAAAGGTGTCAGTGGTCATAATCGCCCGTGCGGCCTCAAGCAGGCCATCGGGCTGCGCTTTATGCACCAGCTCATCCATGACGCCGTGAAATTTGCTCGCCTCCAAGGGCTCGCCAATCACACCTGTAGAGGCAAGAAAAATCTCGCCTAAAGATGCCCCTGTGGCCTTGGCTGTAATCTCAGCGGTGAGTTTGGCTGCCTGTGCGCCCTTTTTGCCGGTGAAGGCATTGGCATTGCCAGAATTGACGACCAGAGCGCGGGCCTTGCCACCCTTTAATCTGGCCCGGCACCAATCCACCGGCGCCGAGGGACATTTCGAGGTCGTAAACACGCCCGCAACCTGCGTGCCCTTGTCGAGCAGCGCTAGCATCACATCCGTGCGCCCCTTATAGCGAATGCCTGCCGCCGCAGTGGCAAAGCGCACGCCCTCAATGGCGATGAGATCGGGATAGGATTTAGGCGCCAGAGGCGAGAGGGGAGCAGGTTTAGCCATGTGCGTATCTCATCAGGTCGGATCAGGACTGCAAACACATCCCTTCTGAAAGGGTGCGCGAGGGGCGTCAAGAGGCGAGGAACGCCTCATGCAAATTGGCCTCAAGAGTATGCGGGATCAGGGGCTCTTTTGTGCAGGCTGGCCCTGCATCAGCTGGCCGGGGGTGAGCTCGGGCTCCATGCGCTCAATCTTGGCCCCTTTGCGCAAGCGGCTGATTTCCTCGCTCTGCGCCTTTTCCAGCGCATAGCGCGCCACTTGATCGCGCACGGCCTCAAAAGGCGGAAAAGCCTTTTCGCGCTTTTCCAGCAATTTGATCACATGCCAGCCAAACTGGCTCTGCACCGGCTCGGAAATCTGGCCAATAGCGAGCTTGAACGCCGCCTCACCAAACTCCGGCACCATGCGATCCTTGGTGAACCAGCCCAGATCCCCGCCCACAGAGCCCGGATCATTCGACATATCGGTTGCGACCTTGGCGAAATCCTCGCCCGCCTTGAGTCGCTTCAAGGCCGTCTGCGCCAATTCCTGCGATTCGACCAGAATGTGGCTGGCGTGAATTTCGGGCTGGCCTTTTTGAGCCTTGGCGACTTCGTCATAAACCTTGCGCAAAGCCTCTTCCGTGCTGGTTTTCTTGCCCAGAACGCCAAAAGCACCCTCCATCAGCACCTTATCCTTGTAATAGGCGAGGCGACGGGCAAAATCCTTTGGATCCATGGTCTTATCGGCTTCCGCCTGACGCGCCACCAATTTCAGATCAATCAAATAATCAATCAGATAGGACTCTTTGGCCGGACCCTGCAGATCAGGCGGCAGAGTGGGACCAATGTCCTCCAGCGCGAGCTGCAGATCTTCATCAGAGATTTCAATGCCTTCCACCTTGGCCAGAACCTTGGCCTGCACGCTGGCCGGCGCCATCATCAGGCCGCCCAGCAGCACCAGCCCAGCAACAGCCGGGATCTTTGAAACGCGCAGGCAGAAAGTCCCGATCAGGGGCATAAGAATCTCCAAGGATAAAAGGCCAGAGGGGAATGGGCCAAGGGGGATAGGACAGGGGCAAAAAAATGGCTGAAGCAACAAGCCA
>CAIVAX010000475.1 GCA_903903935.1 uncultured Hyphomicrobiales bacterium
ATGTCAAAAAGCTGGTTGAGATGGGCTATCTCCATCATACCAAATCCCGCATTGACCGCCGCTCGGTGCGCATCAGCCTGACCGACAAGGGCAGCGATGTGCATGGCATTGTCACCGGTCTCTATGAGAAGCATGTCACCACGGTCGAAATGATCGGCGGCATTTCATGCGATGAGTTTCAGCGCCTGAACCAGTCCTTGGCCCGTTTGGAGCGCTATTGGACCGATCAGATCCGCTATCGCCTGTAAGATCATTCGCCTTCGATGGAGGTAAAGGGGGTCCGCATGCGGGCCCCTTTGATTTTTTTTGCCAGAGATTGCCGCATTTGCCTTAAATTGGCCAGACTATGAGGTTTAAAAAATCTAGTTTGGTAACCTTTCAGTTGCCAAACACCTATAGTTTCGCTCACTACAGGCTAAATGTAAGCCCTTAAGTCCGCGCCGAGCCTGAGCCTCGTCTTGATCATGCATCAGGAAAAGCTCTTGGGACACCTCCCCTGCAAGGAGGGGATGGGGAAAGTTGAATTGGAGTTGGTCTTGTCACGGACTGGAACAGATTTCACCCGCCAAACGCTAAGCCGGCGTGATTTCACTCGCTCATTGGGCTTAGGCGTGGCTGGCGCAGCTCTTGGTGCGTTGGATGGCGCTTTCGCGGCGCCCGCTGACCCCATGCCCTTTGGCAATCAGGTGGAATGGGTCCAGAAATATGATGCTGATGAGCGCCTGCTCGTACCGCGCGCCAACACCCCTTTGCTGTCAGCGCAGACTGTGCTGCAAACCGATCAGGCCATCCAGCATTACCGTGAATTGGTCGCCAAGGGCGGTTGGGATCTGGTGCCTGAAGCCTCGACACTCAAAGTCGGCTCGCGGGGCCCAACTGTTGTTCTTTTACGCAAGCGCCTGATCACGTCAGGTGATCTTGATGTGTCGGTCGGACTTGCTCCGGTTTTCGATTCTTATGTCGAAGCGGGTGTGAAGCGCTTTCAGGCGCGGCATGGACTTGGCCTGACAGGCGTTGTGGCTCAACAAACATTTGCTGCGATGAATGTTTCGGCGGCCGAGCGCCTGCGTGAGCTTGAGTTGAATCTGGTGCGGCTCAAGACCTTCTCCAACAATCTGGGCCAGCGGCATGTGATCATGAACATTCCGGCTGCGGAAGTTCAGACCATCGAAAGTGGCCAGATTTTCAGCCATCACGCGGCTGGCGTTGGCAAAATTGATCGTCAATCGCCGATCATGCAAGCCAAAGCGCTGGAGATCAATTTCAATCCCTTCTGGACCGTGCCTGCCTCGATCATCCGCAAGGATCTGATTCCCAAAATGCAGGCTGATCCCAATTATCTCTCCGATAATAAGATCCGCGTGTTCAATTCACAGGGCGTGGAAGTTGCACCTCGAGCGATCAATTGGAATTCGATGGAGGCGACCAATTATCGCTTCCGTCAAGATCCCGGTGGTGATTTCAACTCGCTGGGTTTCGTGCGCATTAACATCGCCAATCCCTATGGCGTTTACATGCATGATACGCCCGCAAAAGGCGTGTTTGGCGATGATTTCCGCTTTGTGTCGTCGGGCTGCGTGCGCGTGCAAAATGTGCGCGATTATGTGGCGTGGTTGCTCAAGGATAATTCCGGCTGGGATCGTGATCGCATTGATGAAGTGATCCGATCCGGCCAGCAGGCAACCGTCAAGCTCACACCTGTGGTGCCCGTCTATTGGGTTTACATCACAGCTTGGGCCAATGAAGGTGTCGTGCAATTCCGCGAGGATATTTACAAGCGCGATGGTGTTGGCGCCGGTCCGGCCGCTGTCGCAGCTGTCTCAAATGCAGCCCAACAGCCTTTGCAGACATTTGACGAAGATCTCGACGATTGAGCTGCTCTGGCTTCCTGGGAGCCAGCCCCGCATGCACGGACCTTCGGGCCGATTGCTGACTTAACAGGGTGAATTGCCCAATCCAGCTTCCCGCAGGCTTTTTGCCA
>CAIVAX010000476.1 GCA_903903935.1 uncultured Hyphomicrobiales bacterium
ATTTTATTGACCGCTGACACAGCCATTGCGCTTTGGTTCTAAGAGCGACCCTGCACGGGGATGCAGGGCCGCCAGTCCCGCCGATCAGCATCATCATGGACCGACCTTGTGCTACCAGGAGGCAAGATAGGGATGACAAACGATCTCACGCGACTGTCGCGATCTTAAAGCGGTCTTCAAAATGAGAAAGTGACGGAAACTACGTGCGTGTTATTACGCAAATCCTGATCGCGTGATGAAGACAGGCTCGGATCAAGTTTCGAGCTGCTATCGCTAGTGACGGCCCATGAAAGGCTGGCCCAGCGAAGCTGGCGCCTTGGCGGCATGACGATCTTTGATCGATAGCACAACCAGCGCCACAATCGTTGCCATATAAGGCAGCGCTGTGAGCAGCTGACCTTGCAGGCCCAGCGAGGCTGCCTGCGCATGCAATTGCAGCACGCTCGCCCCACCAAACAACAAAGCGCCAGCTAAAATGCGCCAGGGCTTCCAAGAGGCAAAGACAACAAGAGCCAGCGCAATCCAGCCCCGCCCCGAGGTCATATTCGACGCCCAAAACGGCGTGTAGACGAGCGAGAGATAACCGCCTGCCAGACCTGCACAGGCGCCACCAAACAGCACAGCGGCAAATCGTATACGTCGCACCTTTAAGCCCAGTGCAAAGGCAGAGTCATGATTTTCACCCACCGCACGCAAAGCGAGACCTTGGCGTGTGTAATATAAAAACCAATGCGTGCCTGCGATCAGAACAAGCGCAAGATAAACGAACGGATCTTGCCCAAAGATGAGTTTGCCAATCAAAGGCAGATCCGAGAGCATGGGAATGTGCATTGTGGCAATCGCCTCGCGCTTATGTCCCACATAGCCAGCACCAATCAGATTGGCAGAGCCCAATCCCAAAATCGTCAGCGCCAGTCCTGAAGCCACTTGATTACCGCCCAGCCCGATGGTCAGCACGCCAAACACCCCCGCGCCCAGCATGCCTGCCAGCAGTGCCGCCACACTGCCTAGCAAAGCCGAGCCCGTCAGATAGGCTGTGACAAAGCCCAGCGATGCGCCAAGGATCATCATGCCCTCAACGCCAAGATTCAGCACACCGGCCTTTTCTGCGATCAATTCGCCAATGCCCGCCAGGATCAGCGGCATGGAGGCCGTGACAATGGTCACCAGAATAAGCTCAATGATCGCCAGACTCATGCGCGTGGCCCCCATTGAATCTGCACACGCCAGCGCACGAGACGATCCGCTGCCAGAACGCACATCAGAACCAAGCCCTGAAAGGCGCTCACCAGAAAGGAAGGGAGCTTCATCGAGACTTGCGCTGCCTCACCGCCGACATAAGTCAGCGCCATCATCAAGCCGGCCAACACAATGCCAAAGGGCGAGAGCCGCCCCAGAAAAGCAACGATGATTGCAGTAAATCCATAACCGGGCGAGATCACCGGTTGCAATTGACCAATCTGGCCTGCAACTTCGCTAATGCCCGCCAAGCCCGCCAGCGCGCCTGAAATTGCAAAGACGATCAGCGTCAGCCGATCTTCGCGAAAGCCCGCAAAGCGCGCCGCACGCGGCGCAATGCCCACAAGCCGCACTTCAAAACCAAACAGGCTGCGATTGAGAATGAGCGCTGCGATCAGCGCCGCCACAAGCGCAAACACCACGCCTAAATGCAGCCGACCCGTCTGCATCAATAAAGGCAGAGTGGCAGCAGGATCAAAATTGACCGTGACAGGAAAGTTAAACCCCTTGGGGTCGCGCCAAGGTCCGCGCACCAGATAATCGAGAAATAATTGCGCGATATAAACAAGCATCAGCGAAGTCAAAATTTCGGACACACCGAGCGCCACACACAGCAGCGCCGGGATCAATGCATAAAGCGCCCCCGCCAGCGCACCCATTGCCAACATGGCTGGCAAAATCCATGCTGTGCCCCAAGGTGAGTCTGCGCCCATGCCATGAGTGAGCAAAGCAATCCAGCCACCCATGGCACCGCCCATGATGAACTGACCTTCAGCACCAATGTTCCACAGATTGGCGCGATAACAAAAGGCAAGTCCGATTGCGATCATCACCAAAGGCGAGGCCTTCACCGCCATTTCCTGCAAGGCCCAAGGATCTGACAGCGGCTCGATAAAATAAACCATCAAGGCCTGCAGAGGCGATTTGCCCAAAGCCAGCACCATCAAGCCGCCCAAAATCATCGCAAGGCCAACCGCAAGCACGGGGGCTAGAAGATCCAGCAAAGAGGATTGGGTCTGCCGCTCGCTGATCTCAAGCCGCATGATGATCTCCCAGCTTGAGGCCCATCATCAACAGGCCAATATCATCACGCGTGAGTTCATCGCGCGCAGTAGCGAGGCTGATCCGCCCAGCATGCAGAACAGCAATGCTATCGGCAAGATCCAATAATTCATCCAGATCCTGGCTGATCAACACAAGACTTGCGCCAGAGCTGGCAAGATCTATGAGCGCTTGACGAATAGCCATTGCAGCTGAGGCATCAACACCCCATGTCGGCTGCATGATGATGAGCACTTTAGGCTTTCGCAAAATTTCGCGCCCCAACACAAATTTTTGCAGATTGCCACCTGAGAGTGATCCCGCCAATGGATCTGTTGCCGCCGAGCGCACATCAAACCGCGCCATCACTTTGCGGGCCAATTGCCGCGCACCGGCAAAATCAAGCAGCATCCAGCGCGTCAGCTGGCCATCCGCATGGCCGGACAAAATCGCATTTTCGGAGAGCAGAAATTCAGGCGCAGCCGCATGCCCATTGCGCTCCTCTGGCACAAAGGCGGCAGAGAGCCTGCGTCTTTGCGTAATATCCATCTGCCCAATGGCAACATCCTCGAGGCGAATGCTAGCGGGATTGGGAGATAAAGTTTCGCCTGAAAGGGCGGCAAATAATTCCGCCTGACCATTGCCTGCTATGCCAGCTATGCCAAGAATTTCACCCGCCCGCACCTGCAGTGAAATATCGTGCAAGGCAATGCCATGTTCGGGCTGTGACAGGGTCAAATGGTCAATTGTCAAGCGCACCAGGCCATTGTGCTGCGAGGCGGTGGATTTAATATGGTCAACCTGAGCGCCCACCATCAGCGCAGCCAAAGAGCGTGCAGTCTCCATTTTGGGATTGCAGCGCGCCACAACACGGCCCTGCCGCATGATCGTGGCGCGATCACATAAGCACTGCACTTCATCGAGCTTATGCGAGATATAGAGAATGGCCCTGCCCTCTTGTTTGAGACGCAACAAGGTTGCAAACAAACTGTCCGCCTCTTGCGGTGTCAGCACAGAGGTGGGCTCATCAAGGATCAGCAATTTTGGATCTTGCAAGAGACAGCGGGCAATTTCTATGCGCTGACGCTCACCGGCCGAAAGAGTCCAGACCGGGCGATCAGGATCAAGCGCAATATCATAACGCTCCGACACCTCTTTGATCCGCGCCGCGACTTGATCGAGGCCAATGCCCTCAGGCAAAGCCAGAGCAACATTTTCGCTCACGCTGAGCGCGTCAAACAAAGAGAAATGTTGAAAGACCATGCCAATGCCAAGCGCACGGGCCTGCTGAGGCGAGGTCAGACGCACCAATTCACCCTGCCAAGACATAGAGCCCCCATTGGGCTCAAGCAGGCCATAGATGATCTTCACCAAGGTTGATTTGCCAGCGCCATTTTCGCCAAGCAAAGCATGGATCTCGCCATCATGAAGATCAAAATCAATATGGTCATTGGCAAGAAAATCGCCAAAGGATTTGCAAATGCCTGTTAGACGGACGCGCGCGATTGGGGGGCGCGCCTGATGATCACTCGCAGCTGAGAGAAGTGCCGCACTCATTGCCCGCTTATTGCGGCACTTTGTCGTCAATGCCCTTCACATACCAATTCATCGAGAGCACTTGCTCATCGGCAAGGGCTGCAGCGCCGGGCTTGCATTGATCCTTGCCTGCCTGATCAAGCACGGGGCATTTGAACGGATTGAGCGCACCCGAGCCAATCGCAGCTGTGGTTGTCTCAGCCAATGTCTTCAAATCATCCGGCATGTTTTTAAACGGCGACATGATCACCATTTTCTTGCCAATGCCATCCCATGTGTCGGTGGATGTCCATTTGCCATCCAGCACAGCCTGCGTGCGGGCAATGTAATAATCTGCCCAATTATCAGTAATGGATGTCAATTGCGCCTTGGGAGCAAAGCGCTCCATATCCGAGGCCTGACCAAAGCCCAATTTGCCGGCCTTTTCTGCTTCCTGCAGTGGGGCCGCTGAATCAGTATGCTGCGAGATAATATCCGCACCCTGCGCCAGCAGCGCTTTGGCCGCTTCCGCCTCTTTACCCGGATCAAACCAAGTATTGGCCCAGACAATCTTCACTTTGATATTCGGGTTCACCGACAAGGCGCCCAGATAGAAGGAATTAATCCCCGAGACGACTTCGGGAATGGGGAAGGAGGCCACATAGCCAATCGTATTGCTCTTGGTCATTTTGCCCGCGATTTGGCCGATCACATAGCGCCCTTCATGAAAACGGGCCGAATAAGTGGCCATATTGTCGGCGCGCTTAAAGCCTGTGGCATGTTCAAACTTAATGTCGGGATATTTCTTAGCGACCTTCAG
>CAIVAX010000477.1 GCA_903903935.1 uncultured Hyphomicrobiales bacterium
CAGATGGAAATCATGGTCAACATGGGTCACTTGAATCATATCTTCTTTTTTCACCCAAGGGATCATTTCAGTTTGAACATGGAGCAAGATCACCCGTTCATGCAACACGTGATAATGGCGCATGCTGTAGAGCAAAGAGTGAGGGACATTTTGTAAGTCCGGTACCAGAAACACAGCTGTGCCGGGTACGCGTTGCGGGCCTTTGTCCTTGAGCGTGGCCAAGAACTCCTGCAGGGGCATGCGCCGTCTCATGCGATTGGCCAACAGGCGGTTGCGGCCCGTATTCCAAGCAATCATGATGAAGAAGAGTGTGCTGGCCACAGCAATCGGGAACCAGCCGCCTTCGAAAAACTTCAGCGTATTGGCTGAGAAGAAGGCTAGATCGATCACCAGAAATGCAAGGAAGAGCGGAATCGCCAGCCAGGGGTTCCAATGTTCTTTTTTGACAATGACAAAATAGCCCAGCATCGTGTCAATCGCCATGGAGCCGGTCACTGCAATGCCATAGGCATTGGCCAGCGCATCGGAAGAGCGGAAGGAGATCACCAAAAGTTCAACACAAATGAACAGGAAGAGATTGACGTGATTGACATAGACTTGCCCCACCTCCTCCGAGGAGGTGTGTTTCACTTTCAAGCGTGGAATATAGCCCAATTGCACGGCCTGATTGGTGAGCGAAAATGCGCCTGAAATCACCGCTTGTGAGGCAATGATGGTGGCCATAGCGGCCAGAACAATTAGCGCGATCTGGATCAAATCGGATTTGGGAGCGAGCAGATAAAAGGGGCTCTCCAATGCTTCTGGATTGGCTAAAAGCAAAGCCCCTTGTCCGGCATAATTCAGCACCAAGGCAGGCAGAACGACCCAGAACCAAGTTCTACGAATAGGCAGAATACCAAAATGCCCCATATCCGCATAAAGCGCTTCGCCGCCTGTCACCGACAGCACCACCGCGCCCAGAGCTACAAAGCCAATGCCGGGATGATTAGCCAAAAAGCCTAAACCATAAACTGGGTTGATCGCCATTAAGACCTGCGGATTTTTGACAATCGACATCAGTCCCAAAAGGCCGAGCGTCACAAACCAGACGATCATGATAGGACCAAAAAACTTACCGATCGCGCCAGTTCCAAAGCGCTGAATGGCAAAAAAGCCGGCAATGATCACCAGTGTGATGGGAATGATGTAACTATCAAGACTGGGCGCAACGATTTTCAAACCTTCAATCGCACTCAGCACAGAAATGGCCGGCGTGATAATGCAATCGCCATAAAACATGGATACGCCAAACAGGCCCATGGCGAGCACAGTCCATTTGCCTAAATCGGTCTTCACCAATCCCAATGCAATCGAGGTCAAAGCAATCGTACCGCCTTCGCCATTATTATTGGCGCGCAGGATCACAAGAACATATTTGACCGAAACGACCATGATCAAAGACCAGATCATTAAAGACAGGATTGCCAGAATATTCATCTGGCTTGGCCCACCAATCGCTTCTATCGATTGCTTGAACGCATAAAGCGGCGACGTGCCAATATCTCCATAGACCACGCCAAGGGCGGCGATCGTCAGTTTGGAGGTAGCCGAATGATCGTTTTTGTTTTCGTGCCTCATGCACGGCCCCTATATCTAAAGGTTTCGAATCGTTTGATTTTTTGAAACCTAGTTGGTTTTAGGGCGGCTGTCATGAAATGGTCAGGCTTGAGCCAATTATGACAGAGCCAAACACAATCTCAGGGCTTATTGGCGAGGGCCTGTTTCATCAACAACGAGGAGAGTGTCAATATCTAATTTACGAACGTAGTAATCATAGCGATAGCGCGCCTGATAGCGCTCGCGTTTGATCATCACTTCGACTTCCTTATTCTCGCGACCAGCAAGGGCAGCCATCAGATCCTCAAGGCTCTTGGTGGGTTTGCCATCAATCGCTAGAATGATATCGCCTTCGCGGATTTGTGCTTGCTCGGCCATAGAAGCGCGATTGATCATTTGCACATACATATCTGTCTGCGGTGCTAAGAGCAGAGTGCTTGAGCCAATCAACATGCCCGCGACATAGATACCCTTGCGCGAGACTTTGTCTCGAGCGGGCGGGATGGGCAGAGTAACGCTGATCTCTTGTTGTCCGCGCTTGATTTGCATGGGCGCGGAATCCTTGCCGCGCAAGCGATCAAACAGCCGCGATTGGTTTTTAACATTCACTTCGCCATCAATGCTCAGCACACGGTCACCAATGGCGAGTTTGTCCGCCCAGTCCTTCCCAACATCAGCCACCACAAGCTCGCGATCGCCCAAGGTCAGAGCCAGCTCCGCAGGCAGGATGGGCGGAGAAGGATCGCGCCCGGCTTTCAACAAATCAATAATCGTGCAAGCCAGCGGAATCGGCACGGCGAAATTGAGTCCCTCCGAATTGGTCAAGCCAGAGGCATTAATCCCTAATATCTGCCCTGTCTCTTCTTCAATCAGCGGGCCGCCGGAATTGCCGGGATTAATCGCTGCATCGGTCTGCAATTGCTCAACGCTATTGAGAGCCTTGATCCCGCTAATAATGCCGCGTGTGGCTGTATATTCGAGCCCCCAGGGATGGCCAAAGGCGATCACTGGCGTGCCAGCCTTGGGCGCACTTTTGCAAGCAAGCTCTGCAGCAATGGCATTAGCGGGAATTTTATCAGGATCGATTTTGACAATCGCAAAGTCGAGATGCGTATCGATATAGACTTTATCGACATTGAAATAGGGCGTTTCTTTAAAGCTAATGCGCATGCGCGAGGGCGAGCGCTGCACAACATGCGCATTGGTGGCAATCCACCCGCGCTCTTTATCAATCAAAAAGCCTGAGCCGCGCGATGTTCCTTTGCCATCCCCGCCAAAACTATATTCGACGGAAGTTGTCGTCTGCACAGTGAAGCGGGCCGCATCGATGATCACATCTTTGGCTAAAACAGAAGACAAGAGGAGATTGGGCGCCAGCGCCAATCCGGCAACAATCAGAATCTCAGTGCGCATTCGAATCATGATTTGCCCCCAAACTAAACTAGTATTTCCCCATTCTAGCCCGTCCGGCAAGCTGGAGAGAAGAGGGATCAAAATCTTAGAGCGCGGGCAGGGGGTAAGCGAGCTTGGCCTTCGCCGATCTAACACAAGCGCTTAATAGTGCGTACGCTATTTAGTTCAGTGTCACTTTGCTCCGCTTAGCGATAGGATCCTCTCTGAGGAGGGCTTTGCGACCCTTCGCATTCACAGGATGAGCCTATGACGCTGCATCAATTACGCATTTTTCTTGCCGCTGCTCAGCTCGCCTCGCTCACCCGGGTTGGCAAGCAGTTGGGCATAGCCCAGCCCAGCGTCTCCCAACAGATTGGCAAATTAGAAGAGAGCGTCGGGGTTCCTTTGTTTGAGCGGGCGCAAAATCGTCTCACCCTCACCGAGGCCGGGCAGATTCTGTTTCGCCATGCACAATTCATCCTCAGCGAGCTTGATGAGGCGGAGGCGCGTTTACAGTCCTTTGTCGCTGGCGAGCGCTCCATCATCCGCATTGCCGGATTAAGCTCGATCATGTCGGCGCTTCTGCCATCCGCCATTGCGCAATTGGGCGCCCCAGCCAATGGGCTGGAAGTTGATATTCATGAGGCCCCACCCAGTGAAGTGCTCGATATGCTCTATGCGCGCCGCGCCAATGTCGGCTTGATTGCAGCCGAATCTCTCGCCTCGGCCAGTATTGGCTTCAAGCGCATTCCCATTATCGAAGACCCCTATGTCTTTGCCGTTCCCGCCAGTCTGGATCTTGAGCATGTGAGTGATCCAGCGCAATTGAATGCCCGCGAGCGACGTCTGCTTGAAAGCTGTATTCAATTTCATTTTGGCACGCAGCATACCTTGCGGGTTCAGCAATGGTATCAAGCTGTTTTACCGGGCCATCGCATTATTGTGCATTGTCGCACTTATGAAATGGCATTGACCTTTGTTCGGGCTGGTTTGGGAGTCTGCCTTTTGCCTGCGCTGACGTCTTATCTTGTTGCAGGCAATCTCGAGGGGATTAAATTCTATACTACAGGCCATGCCACGCGCCACACCATTGCGCTCATGTCGGAGCAATATACACGCATGGAGCCCTTTCGCGCGCTGATCACAGCATTGCAAGCCAGCGCCCAGCAGGTCACTCTGCCCAGCATACGTCCCATGCCAGAGTTTTTAAAGCCGGGCATGTCCCCAAGCTCTGCGGTGAAACGTTAAAACCATCTATGCCGACTATAGATTGATTTGTACGGGCTGATGTCCTCCCTTCCTCCAGTCCAATCGTAGCGCAAGCAACTGGCCCGAGCGCAAGCAACTGGCCCGAGCGAAAGCGAATGGCCTAATCGAAAAGCCCTCGCGAAAGCGAAGGGCATCGGGGGGAGATGGCATGGCAAATATGGTTGCCCGCACAATTTATGATCGCCAGAGTTTCAAAGGTGCTGGCCCC
>CAIVAX010000478.1 GCA_903903935.1 uncultured Hyphomicrobiales bacterium
CAGAGGCAAGATATGAATCTGGTCGGTATAGAATTGGGTGGTACAAAATGCATTTGCACTTTGGGCACGCAATCGGGGGAGATTCTTGCCAGCGTCAGTCTGCCTACTGGCAGTAATGCTGATCATACTTTGAATGAGATTAAAGCGAGTGTGCGCGCGTTGATCGCCAAGCAAGCCCAATCTTCGGCTGGCTTTCAGCCAGCAGCCCTTGGCATTGCCTCCTTCGGGCCTTTGGATCTCAACCCCGCCTCGCCCAATTATGGATCAATCACCGCCACGCCAAAGCCGGGCTGGTCGCAGACGCCGATATTACGGCCCCTTGGCGCTGAGTTGAATGTGCCCACGCTGATCACAACTGATGTCAATGGCGCGGCACTCGCTGAAGGCCAGTGGGGTGCTGCGCAAGGGCTTTCGAATTTTATCTATGTCACCATAGGCACAGGCATTGGCGCTGGCATTGTGAGCAATGGACATTTGCTGCAAGGTCTCACTCATCCTGAAATTGGTCATATGCGCATTCCCGCTGCGCGCACAGCTGATGAGCAGGCTTCAGTTTGGGCAGGCAGCTGCTCTTTTCATGGCGATTGTCTTGAGGGCGTAGCCAGCGGGACAGCTATTGAAGCGCGCACAGGCCAAAGTGCCAGAACTTTGCCGCAGGATCATCCCATCTGGGACGTGGTGGCAAAGGCGCTGGCCCATATGTGCCATAATCTCACTTTGACCCTTGCGCCCCAGCGTATTTTGCTGGGCGGCGGCATTATGATGGGGCATGCGCATGTGGTTGAGCGCATCAGACGCGAATTTCTGCTGAGCCTCAATGATTATACCAATCTGACCCAGCTCATAGGCGATGAGGCGCAGTTCATCCAGCTCGCAGGCCTTGGAGATCGCGCCGGTCCTCTGGGCTCTTTGGCTTTGGCCAAAGCTGCGCTGCAAGGTTCAAACCCGGCGAGCTGAGAAGCGATGCAGCCTGCCTGTCTTTAAAACGAGTCTGGCTTTGCCGCCCAATAGGCCGAGAGAATATATTTACACTCCGCCCAAGAGGTGATCTTGCACCGATTGATCCGGCCGGTGAGAACAGTGCGAAGGACGTAATCGCGCGATTCACGAAAATAATTATAATGCAACGCGCCATTGATCAGATAAATGGCCTCATTACCAAAGCCGCGATCTTCACAATACCAATTGCGGGCATCGACAATCTGGCAATCATCAATATCGCGAATGATTTTGATCTTGACGGGCAAAGGATGTGGCTTGTCCGCTTCAAGATCGCGCCGCCCCGCCTCCTCTTCTGCATCCAGTTCATCTTGGATTGGGGTGGAAAGCAAAATCTCCTTAAATAGAATTTTCTTGGCCGTCAGATCGAGCTGATAGCTGAGAATGAGTTCATCGCCATTGGGCCTGTGCCAGACGAATTCCTTTTCCTCAAGCGCGCAGCCGCTCAAAGGCGCCGCCAAGAGAAGGAGCAGAGCCAGCTTGGACTTGCCTCCAAGCTTCGAGAGCAAACCATCAAACATGAAAAAGGAGAAACGCGTCATCGCACCGCCAGATAGCCTCTCTCACCTTACGCAACAGG
>CAIVAX010000479.1 GCA_903903935.1 uncultured Hyphomicrobiales bacterium
CGATCGCGCAAGGCCAATTTGCGTTTCTTGAATCGTTGCATTTGCAATTGATCGGGCGACCCAATCTGTATCAGGGCAGCAATTGCCGCATCCAGATCCCGATGCTCCTGCTTTAAATCCTCAATCTCAGCCAGAAGCGCGGCCTGCTCTTCGGCGGTCAGTTTTTCAGCCATGAATTCAGCCTGCCATCCAGCCTTCAGACTATAGATAGGACACGTCACATCTTACACTTGCCCGCCTGAGCGCGTTCTAGACTCAGAACAGAGGAGAACTATGGGCCAGCGACAAGCTTCCAGCAAGTCGGCTGGGTGAGGCAAATCTTGCGCAATATCTTATAGCTAAACTTACACCTGCAAAAGGGCGCTTCAAATCGACAATTGTCAGGCGTGAATTAAGCTTTAGGCAAGGCCATTTTGCAATCCTCAAGGGTGTGAGTGAAGGCAAGCGGATGTCAAAATATTTCTACTTGCTCTGTGTCAAATTCATGTCACACTCTTAGGATCGTCCGCACTCAAGGAGCTGCACGATGTCGATGCGCAATCATCTCGCTGAATTGAAACGCAAGCATGTCGCACTCGAGAAGGAAATTGAGGCAAGTCTTGCCCATCCTTCTGCTGAACCCCTCAAAATTGCTCACCTCAAACGCCGAAAATTATCTCTCAAGGACGAGATCAGGCGCTGTTCCAGCGATCCGCAGCTCCGCTCGGCTGTTTGACCTCAGTTCGGCGCTGATCCTCGTTTGAACGCATTTTGCTATCAGGCGTCATCTGCCGCCCGGCCTCTTGCCGGGAGGCGGTCTTCCTGTCATTTTGCGCCAGATTTCAATCAAGGGAGCGAATGATGGCCAAGGCCTATTGGGTGAGCATGTACCAGAGCATTTCGGATCAAGACAAGCTTGCGGCCTATGCCAAGCTGGCAGGTCCGGCCATCATGGCGCATGGCGGTCAATTTCTGGCGCGTGGCACAGCTGCCAAGGCCTATGAGGCCGGCGTGCTCGAGCGCACCGTGATTGTTGAGTTTCCCAGTGTCGAAATGGCAGTCGCCGCCCATGACTCCCCGGCCTATCAAGCGGCTTTGGCTGCATTGAAGGGCGGCGCGGTGCGCGATCTGCGTATCGTGGAAGCAGCCTGATCACTACATTCTTTTTCGTTTCTCGCTAGTGCAGGTGAGGGCGGGCGCGCAATGGGGGAACCATGACGCAAAAACTGAAACTCACTCTGGCCTGTGGTGATTATGAAATCGTCCGGGCGTTGAAGGAAGGCGTTGTTCAGCCCGATGGCATTGAGCTGAACATCCTCACGCGCATGGATTCCAGCACGCGCCATTGGCGCTTTTTGCGCAATCGCGAATTTGATATCGCGGAACTCTCTTCATCCTCTTATCTGCTCGCGCGCGATCAGGGCATGCCTTTTGAGGCCATTCCCGTCTTTCTGCATCGGCGCTTTCGGCATGGCTTTGCGTTCATCAATACGGGCAAGAATATTCACTCGCCCAAGGATTTGATTGGCAAGAAGATCGGCGTCAAATCCTATCAGGTCAGCGCCATTGTCTGGCTGCGCGGCATTCTTGAGCATGAATATGGCGTGCCGCATAAATCAATCGAATGGTTTTCTGAAATTGATGAGGATGTCGAATTCATCCCGCCCGCTGATCTCAAACTTACGCGTTTGGATGATTCCAAATCTGTTGAGGCTATGTTGGTGTCAGGTGAACTTGATGCCGTGCTGCATCCTGATCTGATTGATCCTTTCATTCAGAAAAATCCGGCTGTCGGCCGTTTGTTTCCCGATTACAAAACGCAAGAGCTCAATTATTTTCGCAAGACCGGCATTTTCCCCATCATGCATGTGATGGGTTTGCGCCGCGAGATTGTCGAGCAACATCCCTGGGTGCCGGTGGAATTGTACAAGGCCTTTGAGGCGGCCAAAGCCATTGGCATGAAGCGGATGGAAAACCCCCGGATTGCCCCTCTGGCTTGGTATCGCGAGGCTTGGGAGGAGCAAGAAGAGGTGTTGGGATCCGATCCTTGGGAATATGGTCTGAGCGATCGCAATCGCCATACGCTCGAGACTTTGGTTGGCTATTCTTATGAGCAAGGTCTCATGAAACAGCGCCTCAGTCTGGAGACATTGTTTTTGGATGTCGATCAGGGCCGCAAGCGCGGCGGCTTTCGTATTTAAGAGTGAGACCAAAAAAGCCCATTTCTCGCAAAGCCATAATCGATTATACCAAGCCCAATGGGCTGCCAGTCTGGCCGTTTAGGAGGAAGTAAATGACTTTATTCAAACAGGGTGCAAAGCTGGCCTCGTTTGCCTTGGCGTCTAGCCTGCTCGCAGGTGCGTTGCCCGCTACAGCGCAGACGCCCAATCCCTTCAATGGCAAGCCATTGACCATGATCATCGGCTTTGGGCCGGGTGGAGGCTATGATTCTTGGGGCCGTATTTTGGGTCGTCACATTGGCAAGCATTTGCCGGGCAATCCCACTGTCGTGCCCCAAAACATGCCGGGCGCTGGCAGCTTTCAAGCCGCCAGTCATCTCTTCAACATTGCCCCTAAAGATGGCACGGTGATGGGTATTATTGCCCGTGATGCGCCTCTGGGCCCGATTACGGGTGCAGAAGGTGCACGCTTTGATCCTGTGCGCCTGTCATGGATTGGCACACCTACCACGGAGACCAATGTCTGCATTACGACATCCAAGTCTGGTATCAAAACAGCTCAGGATCTGACTGAAAAGACATTGATCGTCGGCGATACGGGGGCGGGTACGGGCACGCGCTCTTATCCCAAAGCGCTGAATGAGATCCTGAGCATGAAGTTCAAACTCATCAGTGGCTTCCCATCTTCATCCGATGTTTTTCTGGCGATGGAGCGTGGCGAAGTCGATGGCATTTGTGAATCGCTCGATAGTGTGATTGGCAAGCGGCCCAATTGGATCAAGGATAAAGTTGTGACCATCTTGTTCCAAGGCGGTGCAGAGCCTAATCCCGAACTCAAGGACATTCCCTTTGTCCTTGATCTGGCCAAGACAGAACAGCAAAAGGCCGAATTGCGCTTCCTCTATGCAGGCCAAGGCATTGGACGCCCCTTTGTGGCGCCGCCCGATCTTCCAGCTGATCGCTTGAAAATGCTGCGCGATGCTTTCAATGCGACAATGAAGGATCCTGAATTCATTGAAGAAGTGAAGAAGCAGAAGCTTGATCTTGAGCCCGAAGATGGCCCTCATCTCGAAGCTTTGATTAAGCAGATCTACTCAACACCCAAGCCCATCGTCGACAAGATTGGCAAGCTCATTCAATAAAAGTGAGCATTCAAAACGCTTGATGAGATGAGCCCGGCTGAAAAAAACACTAGCCGGGCTTGTTTTATCGCTACTCAACACCTATAATCTTTCCATCGATATTTGGCCGTAAGACTTGGCCCGCACTTGAAGTGCATGACTGACGACCCCCCCCGAACATCGATACTTCACCGGTCCGCTTATAACGGGCCAGCATTGTTCTATTTAGGAAAGGGTTTCCCATGGCTTCGGGAACCGTGAAATGGTTTAATTCTCAAAAGGGTTATGGCTTCATCCAACCCGACGATGGTGGCAATGACGTGTTCGTCCATATCAGCGCCGTCGAGCAAGCTGGTCTCAAGGGCCTCAATGAAGGTCAGAAGATCAACTATGAAGTTTTGACGGATCGTCGTTCGGGCAAGTCTTCGGCTGGCAATCTGCGCGCCTAATCGCGCTGTGCCAATTCTCATTAAGGGCTCCGGCATGCCGGGGCCTTTTTCTTTTCTGCCTGGCCGATCATTCTGCTCATCGCCTCTGGCCAGATCAGCATTCCTGACTTAGAACGCAGCATGGATGCGATTTTACTCAATCGCGCGGCTGTTCCCGCGCTTAGACGGGCCCCGAGATGACCAAATCTGAACAACAGTCATCTGGTGCGTTGACAGTCTTTCGCAATGCTAATTTTTCGGCTTTCTTCGCCTCGCGGTTATTGTCCTCCCTCGCCTCGCAGATGATCGATGTGGCTGTGGGCTGGCTGGTCTATCAATTGACCAATAGTGCCTTTGCTCTTGGCTTGGTTGGCCTGTGTATTTTCGCGCCCAATCTGATTTTTGCTTTGATCGCTGGCCATGTGGCCGATCGCTTTGATCGGCGCTTTGTACTGATAGTCTGCTATCTGTTGATGCTCTCTGCGACCTTTGGTTTGTTCCTCATTGCCTATCAGGGACGCACAGAGGTTGAATTGATCTTTGCCGTTGTCGCCATTTTTGGCACGGCGCGCGCTTTTTCCAATCCGGCTGGTCAGGCGCTCTTGCCCAATCTGGTTCCCAAAGAGATTTTTGCGCGCGCTGTTGCGACAACATCCTCCGCCTGGCAGATAGCCACGATTGCCGGTCCGGCCATTGGGGGCTTGCTCTATGGGTTTGGCCCCGATGTTGTGTTTCTTGTCACGTCTCTTTTTTACATTGCCTGTTTGATTGCGTTGATTTTGATCCGGCCCAGTTTGCGCATTAGATCCAAGGACAAGCTGAGTTGGGATTATCTGACCGCTGGCATGCGCTACATTTGGTCAAATCAAGTCTTGCTCGGCTCGATTTCCCTAGATCTCTTTGCAGTTCTTCTGGGCGGTGCAACGGCGCTGTTGCCAATCTATGCCCGCGATATTTTGTTTATCGGCCCCTTCGGCCTTGGTTTGTTGCGCACCATGCCAGCCGTGGGTGCTTTTGCCACCGCTCTTATTCTTGCGCAAATATCCGATTTGCAAAAAGTCGGCCATAAAATGTTCATCGCTGTGGCGGTCTTTGGCTTTGCAACGATTGGCTTTGGCCTCTCAACAAACTTTTATCTTTCGCTGGGATTTCTGACGATATTGGGCGCTGCTGATATGGTCAGCGTCTATATTCGCTCCACCATTATGCAGATCGAAACACCTGATGACATGCGCGGGCGTGTGTCGGCGGTTAATAGTCTTTTCATTGGCGCCTCGAATGAATTGGGCGAGTTTGAATCTGGCGTGTTGGCTGGCTTTGTGGGCGCTGTCCCGTCCGTCATCATTGGCGGCTTTGGCTCGCTGATGATTACGCTGATTTGGGCGCGCTGGTTCCCAAAATTGCGTGAGCGCGATCGGCTGACCAGTTAAGACTCGCAGTAAGGAAATATACAACTTTTAGTTGTACTAGTTTCAAGTAAAGTACAATTTTTACAGATCATTATGCCAATCAATAAAATATTGTCACCCCCTTCAACCTAATCAGACATCTGCTTGCAGTTAAGGTTTTCTATGCAACG
>CAIVAX010000480.1 GCA_903903935.1 uncultured Hyphomicrobiales bacterium
CAGGGCCAGAGCTATCGAGGCGAGCACCAAGCGATTATTGAGAGCGATCTGTTCGAACAGGTGCAGCAGCAACTCGCCCATCAAAGACAATCCCGACACTCCCGTCCTATGCGCTCCATTGCGCTTTTGCGAGCCAAGCTCTTCAACGCATCTGGCGAAAAAATGTCGCCCTCTTCCACGACAAAATCCGGTCTGCATTATCGTTATTATATCTCAACATCGGCGATGCAATCGCAGAACTGCGATCCATCGAGCCTTCATCGGGTCAATGCACAAGCGATCGAGCAGATCCTGTTTGATGCGCTGAGGCAATATGACTCGGGCCTTAACACCAGCCTCAACGAATATCCCCCTTTGCAAAGATCCCAATCCATTGCAGCACAATCTACAAGAGAAGCCTCGATCCATTCCTCCGCAGAAGCAATGGGCGCAGCAAAATCACTTATCGATCAATACTTGGATCGCGCCATCCTGCATGAGGACAAGATTGAGATTCACCTCCTCAGCACCGAAGACGATCAGGGCCCTCACCCTCCACTTGTCATTCCCTGGCAGAGAATAAGCCAACGCCGCCACCGCGAGATCCATCTGCCGCATGAAAACATCAATGGAGCACGCCCACTTGATCCCATCGAGCAGAAGCGCCTCATTATAGCCATGGCCAAAGCGCAGCATTGGCTTAATGAGCTCATCAACGGCGATATCGCCAATATCGATGTACTTGCCAAGCGCGAGGTGCGCAGCAAACGCTCCATAACTATGACTCTCTCATTGGCCTTTCTTGATCCCGCACTCATCCGCTGCGCCATTGAGGGACGCTTGCCGCGCGGCTATGGGATCACAAAATTATCCGATCTGCCGGTGCGCTTTGAAGATCAATGGATCGCTCTTGGCCTGACGCGCCCAGGCGTTCGTTCGCTCGTCTGACAATTCCAAAACAAAATCGCTCTTTGAACTCAGCAATGCACCGCTCTGATCGTGGCATGTCAGCACGTGCTGCAATTGGCTTAGTTCTGACTTCGCGCTTTGGCCCAAAGCACAGCGCACACGCCAACCAGTCTCTTCTCTTCACAACCGGTCTCTGCACACCATCTTTTGGCAAACTAGGAAACCCGAAATCAGGCCCCTGAGACCGGAGGCCTTTTTGAGTCCCTTTTGCCCAAATTGCCCAAAATCGAGAGAGCAGAGACCAAAGGCCATGCAAAAAGCCCCAAATGCGCGGCACAAAACAAGAGCGGGTGGAAAATACTGAGTTTGCAGAGTGAATGGTGGGGGAGGTAGGACTCGAACCTACGAAGGCTAAGCCAGCGGATTTACAGTCCGCCCCCTTTGCCGCTCGGGACACTCCCCCAAACCGGGACCTTGTGCCTGCCCGATGGCGACAAGGAAATCTGACTGCCGGAACGGCAGAAGAGTGAAACCCAGTCAATCGATCAGCGGAAGCGCATCGATCTAAAGGCCACCAAAAACCCCGCCAAAGCGGGGTTGATTAACTGCGCTTATCGTCAGCCCGCCGCTCTATGTCAACCTAAAAAGAGCGTCTGTCCGATCCAAGGTTTGATCCTGCGGCTGGATCATGACAAGGATGGGCCCTTCAGCGCGTCCTACTCCAAGCCGAGAGCCCGATTTGCCCAAAGGATCAAAATACCCACCCCGTTCTGGCCCCGCGCGGGGGCCAGCATCCGCCTCGCAGCCAAGGAATGGACCCTCTCGCCCTTATAGCCAAGATCGCAGCCGCGACAGGAGCGCCAGCGCTTCTGAGAGTGCAGAGGGCTTCGATCCCCACCACGCGCCCAGATCAACATATGCAGGGCCACGGGGCAGATCAGAGCGCGGCTCTGGCGGACAACTGCGCGCAACACCCGAGCTGGTGATTTTATATGGCTATCATGCCGTGCGTGAAGCGCTGCGGGCGCAGCGTCGCAAGCTCATTCGCCTGCATGCCACCCCAGCAGCGATCGAGAAGCTGAGCCCAGAATTGGCGAATGCCAAAGTCATCGTCATGCCCAGCAGTCTGGAGGCGATCAGCGCGCTTCTGCCCGCCGAGAGCGTGCATCAAGGCCTTGTGCTAGAGGCGCGCCCGATCGAGCCGCTCGACGTGACTGACCTGCCCTCTGAAGGTCTCGTTCTAGTGCTCGATCAGATCACCGATCCGCATAATGTCGGCGCCATTCTGCGCTCTGCCGCTGCCTTTGGCGTCAATGCCATTGTCACCACGGAACGCCATTCGCCCATTCTGACCGGCGTTTTGGCCAAAGCCGCCTCGGGCGGGCTCGAACATGTCGATATTGTGAGCGTGGTCAATTTGGCCCGCGCGCTCGAGGCGATGGGGAGAATGGGCTATTATCGCGTAGGCCTAGACTCAGAAGGCAGCCAATCCTTAGGCCAGACCAAACTCACACGGCCGCTCGCGCTTGTGCTTGGGTCAGAGGGCAAGGGCTTGCGCCGCCTCACACGGGAAAATTGCGATCTCATCGCCCGGTTGGACATGCCCGGAGCGATAAAAAGCCTCAATGTATCAAA
>CAIVAX010000481.1 GCA_903903935.1 uncultured Hyphomicrobiales bacterium
CAAAACAACCTTCACCATATTGACCGGGATCGCAAAGCCAATGCCGATCGATCCACCCGAGCGCGAAAAGATCGCAGAATTAATCCCAACCAATTGTCCGCCAAGATCAACCAGAGCGCCGCCCGAATTGCCCGGATTGATCGCCGCATCCGTCTGGATGAAGAAGCCATAATCGGTAATGCCAACTTGTGTGCGTGCCAGCGCTGACACAATGCCCTGCGTCACCGTCTGCCCGACACCAAAGGGATTGCCAATCGCCAGCACCAGATCGCCAACCTCAAGCCCGTCTGAATCGCCGAGCGCCAGAACGGGAAAGGACGTAGCGCCTTTCATCTTGAGAATGGCCAGATCCGTGCGCGGATCGCGCAGCACAATCTCGGCATCAAATTCACGCTTGTCGGATAAAGCCACGCGCACATCCGTCATACCCTCGATGACGTGATTATTGGTGACGACCAGCCCGCTCGATTCCACGATCACGCCAGAGCCCAGAGATTGCGCCGTGCGCGGGCTCGGTGCCCCGCCTCCGCCAAAGAATTGACGAAAGATCGGATCATCAAACAAAGGATTGCGCGCCTGACGCTCGACACGCGAGGCATAGACATTGACCACCGCCGGCGTGACGCTTTTAACAACCGGCGCAAAGGATAATTGCACTTGCCCGCGATCAGTGGGCAGGACCTTTTGCGTCTGCGCCACAGCACTCAAACTTGAGGCCATCAACACCAAACCGGCAAGACGAAGAGCCCGGCTCCAGAGTTCACGATAGATTGGCAAGCGCATGATAATGTCTCCCAAAAGGCCAACCCCAATATGGGAATCAGAGAGGCTCGCGCCAAGATCTTTCAGCAAAGACCTTGGCGGAGTTTTGCAATCAGGCCTCGGGGGCGGGCATGGGTTGGCGATGGATCTTCATGGCCATAGAAACGGCCGTATAATAGCCTAGGAAGGCCAGTAATTCAGCCAATCCATCTCGGCCCAACACCTCAACCGCACGGGCAAAGACCGCATCACTGGCGACCTCTTTGCGTTCAAAGGCCATATAGACATCATAAATGGCCTGTTCGCGCGCGCTCTCAAGTGTCGGCACCTGACGGGCAATCAATTGCTGCAGAACGGCCTCGGGAAATCCCGTCTTACGCAAAAAGCGGATGTGCGATTCAATCACAAAGGGCGATTCCCAATGCTGCGCGATTAACACAATCGCAAATTCAAATTCCCGCTCGGTGAGACTGGATTGGGTGTTGAGCATAGTGCCAATATGCTCAATCGCATCAGCAAGCTTGGGGCTATGCATCCAGACTTTAAAGGGCGTTGGCACGCGCCCGCGCCCCGCCGCCACCTTTGTCAAAACATCCTTTTGCAATTGCGAATAAGTTGCCGGATCAATGTCCAGATAACGTGCGGGTCCTTCACTCATGCCAATCTCCAATTGCTCTGCATGAAACCAAACAACGAAAAAAAAGGCGGCCGCCGAAGCGCCGCCTGATCTGCCCTAAGGCTGATTGTGTGTGACATCCGTCACGAGACTTGCGCGCTGGCGTCCTCGGCGTGCAGCACAGGACCGGAATCCTTGCCGCGGGCGCTTTCGTCACGATCAACGAATTCGATCACGGCCATAGCGGCATTGTCGCCATACCGGAAGCCGGCCTTGAGCACGCGGGTATAGCCACCATTGCGCTCCTTGTAGCGCGGGCCAAGCACATCAAACAGCTTGCGCACAAGAACCACGTCCTTGATTTGTGCAATCGCCTGACGGCGGGCATGCAGATCACCGCGCTTGCCCAAAGTGATTAGCTTTTCCACCACAGGGCGCAAATCCTTCGCCTTGGGCAGAGTTGTGATGATTTGTTCATGCTTGATGAGCGCTTGGCTCATATTCGCGAACATCGCCTTGCGGTGCTCGGCGGTACGATTGAAACGGCGTTTTTGCCGACCGTGATACATGGCTTACTCCTTGGTTTTCGGCCGCCGTGCCAAGGTACGGCCGATCTTTGCTATCCTGATCTTCAGATCAGGGTGAGTGAGCCGGACAGAGCCCGGCTCGTTGATCCAGAGGATCAAATCTTAGTAATGCTCTTCGAAGCGCTTAGCCAGCTCTTCGATATTCTCTGGAGGCCAACCGGTCACTTCCATACCCAGATGCAGGCCCATTTGCGCGAGAACTTCCTTGATCTCGTTGAGGGACTTACGGCCAAAGTTGGGGGTGCGCAGCATTTCGGGTTCAGTCTTCTGAATGAGATCGCCGATATAGACGATATTGTCATTCTTCAGGCAATTGGCCGAGCGCACGGACAATTCCAGCTCATCAACTTTCTTGAGCAGAGCCGGATTAAAGGCGAGCTCAGGAATGGACGGAGCAGCCTCTTCGCGCTTGGGCTCTTCAAAGTTGACGAACACATTGAGCTGATCCTGCAGAATGCGCGCTGCATAGGCAACCGCATCTTCAGGGCTAATGCCGCCATTGGTTTCAACAACCAAAGTGAGCTTGTCATAATCAAGGATCTGGCCTTCGCGGGTATTTTCCACGCGATAGCTGACCTTGCGCACGGGCGAATAAAGACTATCGACCGGGATCAGACCAATGGGGGAATCCTCAGCGCGATTGCGATCGGCCGGAACATAACCCTTGCCTGTGTTGACGGTGAATTCCATGCGGATCTCAGCGCCTTCATCAAGCGTGCAAATGATCAGCGAGGGATTGAGGATCTGAATGTCACCCGTGACCTGAATATCACCAGCAGTGACGATGCCCGGGCCCTGCTTCTTGAGCATCATGCGCTTGGGGCCATCGCTCTGCATCTTGATCGAAATGTCCTTAATGTTCAGGACAAGATCAGTGACATCCTCGCGCACGCCGGGGATGGACGAGAATTCGTGCAACACGCCATCAATATGCACGGCAGTGATCGCCGCACCTTGCAGCGAGCCCAACAAAACGCGGCGCAGAGAATTGCCGAGCGTCTGACCAAAGCCACGCTCGAG
>CAIVAX010000482.1 GCA_903903935.1 uncultured Hyphomicrobiales bacterium
CAAGCGGCCAAAGGCGGCCTGCGCCCCAATCCAACCCATAGAAGAGCCATAGCCATTGATCATCTGCAAAGCGACGATCAAAGGCAGCGAGGTCTGCAGGGGGAAGGTCATTATAATGAGCCCGCTCAGACCGGCACATAGAGCGGTCAATAATTTGACCCCCAGACGATCCATCAAAGCGCCGCCGTGAATGGCAAATAAAAAAGGCAGAATATGGCGCGATCCAACCACCAGACCAATGGTTGCCGCAGAGGCTCCAAGGCTGGCCAGCCAGATCGGCAAGATCACCGAGCCCACATCCGTCATGCTATTGCTAAATAGACCTATCCCATAGACCGGAATTTGAATTCGCAATGGGGCTTTGGCATCAAATTGGGCTTGGGCATCAAATGGGGCTTGGGCATCATCAGCAGAAGGCAAGTCGCAGATCCCTTTCGCGCCTTCATAATGGATTGGCGCTCTATCATGGGTTAGCCCTTCACACGGGGCCTCATCCTGATCTGCACCTTGAGGATGATTCACTCAAGTAAAAACATCCGTACACAAAACTGGCACCGTCGCGCGAAGGGGCCAGTCTGTGCTTTTGCACTGCATCAAACGATGCAGGGAGGGCTCACGGAAAGCCTGATCTCGAGCCTATTTCGCCCATTCGGGATGCAGGGTAAGCTTTTGTACACGCCAATTGAGCACTTCGGCGACAAAGAGCTCATTCTCGGAGGGACAGGCGATCTCGTGGATCCAGCCAAATTGCTTGGGCTGTTTGCCCGCCTTGCCAAACCAGCCCAGCAAAGTGCCATCAAGTGCGAATTTATAGACGCGGCCGGGAAAGGCATCGGCCATATAAAGATATTGCGTCTTGCCCGGCGTGATGCAAATGGCCCAGGGCGCACCGGGCATATTGGTCATTGAGCCTTGATAGCCAGCCAGATTGGGCGGCTGATTGCCAATGGCTGGTTTGGCATCGGCGGGTAAAGGCAGATCTTCTTTGATCTCGCGCAACAGCTTGCCCATACCATCAAACACTTGAATGCGGCGATTGCCGCGATCGGCAACATAGACCTGACCTTGATTATCGGTTGCGATAGAATGCGGCGTATCCAATTGTCCGGGGCCACGCCCAAAACTTCCCCAAGAGGTGACCCAATCACCGTTTTTATCGACCTTGCCGATGCGTGAATTCCAATAGCCATCGCTGAAATAGGCATTATCATCTGCATCCCAAGCCACATCTGTGGGCATGCGGAAGCGGCCATTTTCAAAATTGGTGGGCTTTGGATCATGCTCGCGATCATAGGGCTCGGAGGATTTGTCAGAGGCCTCCATCTTGCGGCCAAAGACCATAGTGATGCGCCCTTGCGGATTGAATTTGACAATCATGTCAGAGCCTTTGTCGACAGCCCAGATATTGTCATAGCGATCGACACGCACGACATGCGCATAAGACCAAGCATAATTATTCTTGCCAATCTCGCCCAGATAATCTCCCGTCGGGCTAAACTTCAGCAATTGTGAGGCTTGCGCCTTATAGGCCGCGCCCGTGACATTGCCACGCGAAAAGACAAACACATTTTTCTTGGAATCCACCGCCACACCAGCCATTTCTCCAAAATGAAGATCGACCGGCAATTTGAAAAAATTAACATCGGAATCAAAGGGTATTTCAGGTGCATTGGTTTGCGCCAGCACTGAGGAGCTGGCCACAAGCATGAACCCGATAAGCAATTTTCTCATGTCATCCTCCCTGTCAGTCTGTTTGTTGCGATGCAATATCTCACGTCAGACCTTAAGCAAGAGAAGAATGACCCTGTTTCATTCATCTGGCAAGATGAAGATGTTGCGTGAGTAGGATGGTTGATGCAAGGAGCAAAAGCGCCAGAGAAGCTGACTTGGTGATTGTCATTTTCATTTGCGAAATGTAGTTTGACTGCGCTCTATAAAATATTTGAGCCACCTGCTCTTTGATTGCGACTCTCTGTCCCGTTTGAAACTTACTAATTGCCTATCCTTCATCATAAGCGATCTATTTTCATTCCCTCGCCACAGATTTTCTTATGCCTCAGCTCATCATCTATTGCGATGAAAGCACACAAAAGGGAAAGTTTTACTCAACCTTCTATGGCGGAGCCCTTTTCGAGGCGCGTGTCAAAGATCAGTTGGAACTCAGGCTAAAGTCCGCAAAAGGCAAGTGCTTGGGGGAAATGAAATGGGAAAAAATAAGCGAATATAATGAGGAGGATTACA